>JAYEGV010000041.1:0-14064 GCA_034659235.1 Methanobacteriota archaeon | reverse complement strand
TACTTTGATTTTGCCCATGAGAAAATGCAGATAATTTTAAAAGTCGAATTGAAGTATGCTTCTTTGTGGGAGAAGTTTAAAAAATGTAGGAAATTTTCTAAAACGTGAGTTGTTACGTGTTAGATACCCGAACTCAAATTCATACATCCTTCCGGACGAACCTGCCATCTCCTTGATTTTCCTTCTTCCCATCTATGATCCCAAACCCCCTGCTTCCTCAGATCTCTGATAATACTTCTCCTGAACATCCTTGCCCAGTCTTCCGATTGCGTCAGCCCGACACTGTCTGCAGTGCGTCATCTGCCTGGTGATCTTGCCGCATTTATCCTGCATGGCACGCTTCTCTGCCATAGTTGGCGGCGTGATATCCGCAAACTTGTACTGCGGAATTAGTGACATAATGTTCTGCAGGTAAACTCCAATTTCCTTGATCTTCTTTGCGACATCGATGATGTGCTGATCATTGACCGTTGGTATCAGAACGGTATTTACCTTCGTGATCATACCAAGCTCAACGCATCTCGTAAGTCCTTTCAGTTGATTCTCAAGCAGGATTTCCGCAGCCTCTCTGCCAGTATATTTCTTACCGTGATAATTGACGAACGAGTATATCTCCTTGCCGATATCAGGATCGACCGCATTCAGGGTCACGGTCATGTTTGAAACTCCAAGCTCGTGCAGGAGATCTACTTTCTCTGGCAACAGGAGCCCGTTAGAACTCATGCATTTGATCAGATATGGAAACTCTTTCTTAACAAGACGGAGCGTCTCGAACGTCTCCTCGTTGTACAGCGGCTCTCCAGGACCTGCAATCCCGATCACCTTGATGTATGGAAAATCCACGATCACCTCCCTCACACGCCGGACTGCCTCTTCCGGAGATAACACCTGGCTCGTAACACCGGGTCTGCTCTCGTTCACACAGTCAAACTCCCTGATACAGTAGTTACACTGGATGTTACACTTCGGAGCAACAGCCAGATGCATCCTGCCGAACGCATGAGAGGCATCCACACTGAAACAGGGATGCTCCTGGATCTGCCTGAGCTGAGACGGATCCCATGGAACATCTCTGCCATGGATATTTGCTATGCGGTATTCTTCTGAGGTCATACCGATCCGACCTGTATAACTTCAGGAATCTCTCTCTTCAGCAGCCGCTCGACGCCGAGTTTCACTTTGACCGTGCCATCGCTATCGATCACCGGTTCAACCTTATATTTTAGATCAGCCATCATCTATCGCATCCTTTTCCATGAATGATCTCTGCACCGGTTTGTAAACCTATCGCCCAAGTATCTCCTCTGGCGCGCTCGCAAACCTGATCAGTGCCTCTGCCTCCATCTGGTGCAGACTCGCTGGCACGATCAGCAGATGCATGGGCGCACCAAAGTCGAATCTGGCAAGGTCGCATAGATAATCGCACCTCACAACGACATCCCGCGATCCTGCCCGTGCGATCCCGACACCGAGAACACCTTTTAGCATTTTCTTTTCATCAACCTGCATCAGCAGTTGAACTGCCTGTGGAATTGTCATAAACCCCTGCTCGGAATCGATGTCAAGGAATAATAACGTATGGAGGTCCGCATCACGATTTGATAGGATCACATTGTACGGAGTCTCTGAAACGATCGTCTTCGACCGAACACGGTACGGAAAGGGGATGGTTGCTGATCTTCCGAACCGGTAGTTCTGAAGTCCTGAGAGACCTGATGCCGCTGACACGATCGAGGTGCCATGGACGATTGCGGTCGCAATACCGAGATCGGATGCACGCAGGCGGAGATCAATATGCGTCGTTGAGATCATCGGATCGCCGCCTGAGAGCAGCACCACATGGTTGTTGATCGCATGATGCAGCCATGATGGGTCTGTCTCGATCTCGTCCCGCGACAGTGTTCTGATCTTTTTCCGGTACATCGATTCCATCCGTTCGATGGTCGTCCCCATCATCCGCGAGGTGTAAAACTCGGCAAAGACCATATCAGCATCTCTTATTGCAGCGATTCCTTTCAGGGTGATATCCTCTTCATCGTACAACCCAAGACCGACAAACGTGAGCATCAGGATAGTTTTTCGCATCAATTTATTTAAGTTACACCACAGAACTGGAATCATGGACATTCATATCAGGTCAAGACATCAGATGCGAAGCAATGATGTGAAGAAAATTTTAAAAGAACTGGAAAAGATATTCGATCCGCCATCTATCGATGCGAAATTCAAAGGAAGGCGGTTCGAGCTCCTTAAAACCAATGTTCAGGACATCATACTGGTTGATGGTGAGCCGATGATCTTTATGCCAGATCATGAACCGTTTCTGACGGTAAAAGGAGCGCTTGATACCAATCCGGAAGAACGTATCGTTGTGGTGGACGCTGGCGCCACCAGATTCGTGGTAAATGGTGCTGATGTCATGCGTCCAGGAATCGTCAGTGCTGATCCGGATATCCGGATAGACGATCTCGTGATTGTTGTTGAGGAGTTGCACGGAAAAGCACTTGCAATCGGGGTCGCGCTCGTTTCTGGGAGTGATATGATCGGAGACTCCGGGAAAGTGATCAAAACCATACACTATGTGGGAGATGCTATATGGAAAGTACTCTGATAACACATTCACATGGGCTGTAACCTCTTAGGATATTGACTTTTGGTGTCCCACAATCCTTAAATGATTCTTTTTCATCATTGCTATCTGTGCAATGAGGAGCATCGCCGAATGCGCCACGTAATACGATTGAATTGATAAAATCAGCGTAATCAGCGTTAATCTGTGTCTAAAAAAACTTTATTAGACACAGATTTACACCGATGGACACAGATTGCGGTTATTCCGGATGCCTTATGTCGAATGCACAAGCTTCGCCGAAGCCATCAACACTGATTTTGTGTCTGTTATCACAACAGTTCTCCTGCGGTTTATTCTCTCACATCCGGTTCACCGCAAGATGTATACCATAGCGTCTTATATTGTTACTACCACTCCATAAAGGGTGACGGGCGATCATGGATCCGATTAACATCTTTGTTGCGGTCTTTGCGATGATCCTTGCGGTGGGCATCATCGCACAGATGGTCAGTAAACTCACACACATACCGAGCATCGTGTTTCTGCTTGCTGCGGGGATACTGCTCGGACCGGAATGCGCAGGACTCATCAATCCATGGTTGTATGGCGATGGTTTGAGATTGATCATCACCTTTGCGGTGGTGATCATCGTATTCGATGGCGGTATCAACATCGATCTTCGGCACATACGCACGGTATCAACAAGTGTGCTCATGCTGGTCAGTATCGGTGTACTGATCACCATGATCGGTAGCGCGGTTGCGTCTCATGAACTGGTTGGACTCGATTGGAGGTTTGCATTCTTATTTGGTGCACTGGTAGCAGCAACCGGTCCAACTGTTATTGTGCCGTTGATGAGGGAGATAAAGGTAAATAATAAGGTACGCAGCATTCTGGAGATAGAGGGTGTATTTAATGATGCGATCAGTATAATTTTTGCTGCTATCATTTTTGAATGGATTGCAACGCCATATCCCCATCTTGGATATGGGATTGTCATGTTCCTGCTGCGCATCACAATCGGTGGAACGGCAGGGATGCTTGGCGGACTGGTATGCGTATTCATATTGTCTCAGATTCAGGTCATTACCAGACAACTGGTACACATCACCACTGTAGCTTTCGTCCTGATCACATACACATTCGCAGAAATGGTCTCAAGCGAAACAGGAATATTTGCGGTGGCGATTGCCGCAATATACATAGGTATGTCAGACATACCTTACAAAAAAGATATACAGGAATTTAAAAGCAGTTTATCGATTATTTTGCTCTCATTCATCTTTGTGCTCCTTGCTGCAATGCTGAAATTTGATAACATCATTGCAATCGGCGTAAACGGCGTACTCGTTGCTGCCGCTCTTATATTTATCGTGAGACCGGTTGCTGTCTTTGCATCGACCATGCATTCACAACTGCGATGGAGGGATCGGTTATTCATATCCGCCATAGGACCAAGAGGGGTTGTTCCCGCATCGATGGCAACATACTTCGCAATCGAACTGACTGATGCGAACGCAGGCAGCACTATCATGGGTCTCGTGTTTTTATGTATCGTAATCACAGTAGCACTGACTGGCATATCTGCCAGACCGATAGCAAGAATACTTGAGATGATACCAATGGAGATACTTATTGTCGGAGGTGGCGGTGTCGGATGCACACTCGCACACCGCCTGATTCAACGAGGAGAGAATGTGGTTGTGATCGATATAGATCCTGATAACTGTCAGCGCGTGGAGAAACTCGGAATACCTGTGGTGCACGGAGATGCCGAAGATATCGCAACACTGCGCAAGGCTGGAATCGAAAACGCCAGATATCTTGTGGCGACCACTGATCAGGACGGCGTGAATCTGCTCGTGTGCCAGATCGCAAAGAACAAGTTTGGATTCGGCGAGGATAAACTCGTTGCAAGGGTCAATGACCCAAAGAACCTGTCCACGTTTCGTGATCTTGCAATCAGATCGATGAGTCCGATCACATCAGCAGCCTCGATTCTGGACAATCTGATCACACATCCGAGTCTTTTCTCGATGTACGAACTCGGTGAGCAGGGAGATATCATCGAGATACCTGTAAAAAATCCGGAATTGATTGGAAAATCTGTAAGAGAACTCCGTCTTCCTGCTGATGTCCTGATTGTACTGGTTCGTAGAGGCGATAGCACGCTGATTCCGCATGGTGATCTGGTCATCGAGAGCAGAGACTGCGTCACGATCATGGGAGCAAGAGATGCTGTGAGAAGGGCTGTTGATATGTTCGGATAGATTATGATAGTTCCTCGTGCAACCGCACCACATCTCCGATCACAACGATCGCAGGCGCCACAACTCCACGTTTTTCAGCAATATCAACAATTGTGCTTAAACTTCCTGTGGTCACCACTTGGTCCGGTCTTGTGCCGCGCTCGATGATTGCAACAGGCGTGGTAGGGTTGCTGCCTGATTGTATCATCTTCGGGATATACTGGTCAAGCGTGCTTACTCCCATCAGAACAACGATCGTTCCCTTCGATTTCGCAAGCCATTCCCAGTCGATCATCGATTCTCCCTTCTTCTGCTCATGCCCTGTTATGATCGTCACCATCGATGCATGATCCCTGTGCGTGACCGGTATGCCAGCGGATGCAGGAACTGCGATCGCAGAGGTGATGCCTGGCACAACCTCGAACCGAATCCCTGCCTTTTGCAGTTCGATTGCTTCCTCGCCACCTCTTCCGAAGAGGTACGGGTCGCCGCCCTTCAGACGCACCACCATCTTTCCTTGCTCTGCATAATTAATCAATAATCGATTGATCTCTGCCTGCGAAAGCGTGTGATCGCCTGCATATTTACCAACATCGATTCGTTCAGCGCTTTCTGGCAGTGATTCGAGTATCGCGGGTCCTGGCAGTTGATCGTACACGATCACATCTGCCTCTTCGATCAGACGCAGCGCCTTGATTGTCAACAGTTCAGGGTCGCCAGGACCGGAACCGACCAGATAGACCTTTCCGTTTGAGTGCATGATAGTAACATTGTATTGATATATTTCTTGAGAGTTTCTGTGGCACCATGTCATACTGACGGGCTCAGCGTCTTCAGCATACCTTTCAACTCCCTGATACCAAGTTGTCCTGGTGCTGTCGGATCTCCAACCGACGTGTATGCAAGAGCTGACCCATACAGCGGTGCAATCACTCTCGTATGCACCCCATATTCACCCATCCCGATGATGCAGACCGATTCTGATGCGTAATCTAACGTAAGTTCGAGCAGACGCAGCGCATCATTGTATGAATGCGGGGTCGCAGCAAGTTTTGCGATGTCGGAACCGGCATCAAAGCAATCTGACAATATCTTCCGCATCGCTCCTCTGTTTGGAGTTCTTAAAAAATCATGATATGAGATGATAACCCATTTTCCCTCTTCTTTTGCATCGCGAACAACCATATCCCGGTATTCTTCCTCAGCCCGCAGTTCGATATCGACAGCATCCACCATCTCCAGTACAGAAAGCAGAATTTCGATCCTTTCCTTTTCATGTCCGGCAAATCCACCGCCTTCGGCTTGCATGCGGTTGGTTGCGATGATGGGAACTCTTATGGTATCGCTCAATTCCCTGAAGAGCGAATACAGCGAGTCAGTCGGATAATTCAGCAGATCGATCCTGATCTCGATCATATCAGCGCCTTCGGAGACCGCACGAATCGCATTGTTCAGTGGATCATCTGCGATCGCTGCAACAATTTTAGTCACAATCGACCTCCTCACAACGTTTGATGAACAGCCGCACCTTATCATGATCTCTCTTCCCATCGGTCTCAACCCCGGACGCCGTATCCACAGCGAACGGACGAACTTGCCTTATCGCATCATAGACATTGTCAGGTGTGAGCCCACCTGCAAGGATGACCGGTAGTTTTGAACGCTGCACAATCTCAGCACTGATCCCCCAGTCATGCACCTTTCCGGTCCCGCCGCTTCTGGCGCCAGTGCTGGTGTCAAGAAGTATCGCGTCAGCGATTCCTGTCAGGGAATCGATGCGACTTACGATATGATCAACGATCGTGTATGATGCATCTTCCGGAACTGCAATCGTTTTGATCAGTCGAACTTCAAAAGTTTTTGAGATGATCGCAAGTTCGTTATTCGGAAGATCGTTGTGGATCTGCACGCAGGATGGACGTGTCTCTGCTATCAGCGTCATCGCTGAATCAAGATCCTCAGGCATAATGACGAGCACCGAATCCACAAAGACCGGTACCTGCTCGATCAGATATTTTGCTGTTTTATAATCGATCTTTCTCGGCGATTTGACAGGAACCTCTGTTATAAATCCAACCGCATCAGCACCATAGACTACGGCATGATTGACATCCTCTATCGTTTTATTTCCGCAGATTTTGACTCTGGTTCTCATTGACCGAAACCTTTATATGTTCATCTCACACTGTATATATTACTTTCGGTGAGGTGCACGATTGCGACGACTTGGTATTGTTCAACGCCGTTTTGGAGATCTACTGATCGTGAGAGATGGTAAGCAGACGCCAGCCATAGGCTCGGTTGTGGTGACCAATACGATGAAACGGATTGGAACGATACGCGAGATTTTCGGACCGGTATCTCGCCCATACATCTCTGTTAAAATCTATAAAAATCTCACCGATTCTGAATTGAATGCACTTGATAAAAAACTATATACATTATGAGGGATGAAAATGGCAGAACTTGAACGTGTAATTGAACGTCCGGAACGGATAAAGGAGCGAATCAGACAGCGAAGAGAGCGTGAGCGTCAGCAGGAGCGCGAAATCACTGAATGTCCTGAGTGTCACAGCCGCATCCTTGAGCGGGATTATGAACGTGCTGAACTGGTATGCGGGTCATGCGGACTGGTCATCGAGTCGAACATCATCGATCAGGGACCCGAATGGAGAGCCTTTGACAGTGATCAGCGGTTGAGGCGAGCCAGAGTCGGATCTCCGATGACCTATACGATACATGACAAAGGGCTTTCCACCATGATCGATTGGAGGAATCGGGATTCTTATGGACGGACAATCTCCACAAAGAACCGTGCTCAGTTGTATCGACTCAGAAAATGGCAGCGCAGGATTCGTGTTAGCAATGCAACCGAAAGAAACCTGGCATTTGCGCTTTCCGAACTCGATCGGATGGCATCGGCGCTTGGACTGCACCAGAATGTCCGGGAGACGGCTGCTATGGTATATCGGAAGGCGGTTGAGCAGAATCTGATTCGTGGAAGAAGCATCGAAGGAGTGGCTGCTTCTGCATTGTATGCGTCATGCCGCCAGTGTTCCGTGCCGAGAACGCTCGACGAGATAGGTGCGGTTTCAAGGGTTAGCAGAAAGGAGATCGGCAGAACCTATCGATTCGTTGCACGGGAACTCGGGCTGAAGCTCCATCCAACATCGCCAATCGATTACATCCCGAGATTCTGCTCCGGTCTTGGGCTGAGCGGGGATGTACAGGCGCGCGGCATTGCGATCATTCGGGCTGCGGCAGAGAGGGAACTGACCAGTGGGCGCGGTCCGACTGGCGTTGCGGCTGCTGCAATATATATCGCATCCATTCAGTGTGATCAGCGCAAAACCCAGAGAGAGGTTGCAGAGGTCGCAGGTGTAACTGAGGTAACGATTCGCAACCGATACAAGGAACTCGCAGAGGAACTGGACATCAAGATCATACTGTGATCTCATACAAACCTTTATATCACGGCGGTCAGAATCGATGGTGGTGATCGATATGGTCAAGATGCCGCCAGATGTACAGGAAACCATAAACAAACAAAAACCAGTTCCAGTTGCTACCGCAGATTCAGACGGCAAGCCCAATGTGGTCTTCGTCACATTCCTGAAGATCGTGGATGATGAGACCATCTATATTGCGGATAATTTCTTCAACAAGACGAGAGCGAACCTGAAAGAGAATCCACAGATCTCGATTGTTGGCTATGACAGCGAGACAAAGAGATCATTTCAGGTCAAGGGTAAAATCGATATCATGACAGAGGGTCCGGTGTACGAGGATGTGAAGGCATGGGTTCATGCCAAGAGCAAAGCGATGCCAATTGTAGCCGCGGTTGTCATGCACGTTGAAGAGATATATAATGCGATGCATGGACCGGATGCAGGAAAGCGTATAGCATAATGGTGATATGATTTGAGTGAAAAGGTACTGCAAATCGATGATTTGTTGAACGAGGAGGAAGAATCTTCAGAGGAGCCTACTGAGGGATTGTATGATCTGGTCATCCCACCAGGCGTTCCGATAACCCTGATACATGAACTGGTATCGGAATTCGATCTTGAGCCGCATACCAAGACCGTCACCACATCGGTTGAGGAGGGCGAGGATTTTGACATGAAACTGATCGTGCTCAGGGGCGATCTAGAAACAGTGGAACGTGCAAACAAATATCTCCTCGACGTATTTGATGAACGGATCGGGTGTTTCGAGGATTGAGCCCAATGATCTCTGCGGCATCACAGGCGATCGAATATGCACGCCGCGCTGGTGCTGATGAAGCGGAAGCATACTGCATCACAGACAGGTTGATCAGCATCAATACCAAACTCGAGCATATTGAGTATGCCCGGGAGTCGTTTGTACGTGGCATCGGCATACGTGCCATCGTTTCTGGTGCTGTCGGATTCTCGAGCACCAATCAAAAAACCAGTCTCAAAGAGGCTTCTGAACTTGCAGTGAGATCAGCATGCGTATCCCAGCCGGATCCTGACTGGCGCAGCCTGCCATCCAGTGACCGATATGTGTCGGTTCGTGGCGTATTCGATCCCAGACTCACAGAAATCGAGCAGTCCGAATGTGTCGAACGTGCCGTTGAGATGATTCGCGGCGTTACATCGATGGGCGCGACTCCAACATCAGGCAGGCTTACAACCTCAACATTCACAGGTTACATACTAAACACGAATGGCATCGAGCATACCGAGAAGGGAACTTCGATTACTGCTGTTATTGAGTGCATCGTAAAGGATGGGGCGAGCATATCTACTGCTTATGAATTTGACGTCTCAAGGAGTCTTGAGATCGATACGTACGAAATCGGGAGGCGTGCAGGTGAACTTGCAAAACGATCGCTGCACGGCGGAGACATACAAACCACGAGAACAACAGTGCTGTTCAGCCCACTTGCAATCGCCGACATCCTTGAATATGCTTTTATGCCATCGCTGAGTGCTGATAATGTACAGAAGGGGCGGTCGATGCTCCCTCTGATCGGTGCGAAGATTGCACCGGATGAATTGAATGTGTTCGACGATGGCTTGCGTGCAGGCGGAATCGGAACGTCGCAGGCTGATGATGAGGGTACGCCCTCCCGGAAGACAGTGATCATCAAAAACGGAATCCTGGAGGGGCATCTGTACGATGCGTACACCGCAGGAAAGGCAGGGGTTGCAAGCACAGGCAATGCGATGCGTTCCGGATATGCTACAACGCCGTCTATTGATGTGCGCAATCTTGTGCTTGAATACCCGTCAAGCGATGTGATCGCAGAGACACAAAACGGTGTGCTCGTCCATTCAGTGATCGGTGCGCACACAGCAAACCCGTATTCAGGAGATTTTTCGGTAGAAGCCCGCAATTCTTTTTTGGTAGAGAATGGAGAGGTCAAACAACCAATAAAATCGCTTATGATCGCTGGAAATGTGTTTGACCTGCTCAAAAACATCGACGGTGCTGGCACAGATGTCCGCGCTGTCGGAGAGATCGTTGTGCCAACGGTACGTGTCTCTGATATGCAAGTTGTTGGGTGATTTTTTTTACTCTTTCGTAATCTCTTTTAACTTCTCAAAGAACTCCTGATTCGTCACAAGATTCAGGTCGATTCCGAGTTCTTCAGGCGAAAACCCGAATGCAAGCCCGAGAAGCTGGGCATAATGCAAAACCGGAATATTGTACTCTATTCCGAGTTTCTCTGCAATATCAACCTGCCCGCTGTCAAACTGCAGGTGACAGAACGGACACGCATTAACGATGCAGTCAACATCCGCCTCCTTGATCCGCAAGAGTTTGTGATTCAGCATGGCAAGAGACCTGTCAAGAAGCGCAGACCTGACCCCGCCTCCGGCGCCACAGCACGCCATCTTGTCAGGATAATCCACGCTCTCCGCACCCACTGCTTCGATTAATTCATCAAAGAAACGGGGATTTTCCGAGCTTCCAAGCTGCCGTTCATTTGACGGCTTTACGAGATGACATCCGTAATGAAGAGCTACCCTCAGGTTTATGGGTCTTACAACAATCTCCTTTATTTTTTCAGGTCCGAACTCATCGTATAGCAGTTCGATTATGTGCCTGACATCCACGGTCCCTTTGAATTTCTTACCGATCTTTTCAAGATGTGCGTTTGTACTTTTCTTAAGTTCGGGATCGCCTTTGAGTTCATTGTTGGCATCTACGAGGGATCCGTAGCACCCATTACAGATCGTCAGGAGATCGCGTCCCATCTCCTCTGAGAGCACGATGTTTCGGCTTGCAAGCGCAAGCCATGTTGCCTTGTCAAACGATCTGAACACACCCGGCGCCGGACAGCACGATGCGCCAGGTAGATCAGAGCAGTCAATCTTTAATCTTTCAAGGCAGAGCTTGGTAGCTTTCTCGATTCCAGGATACCGGTTCGGGGTGATGCAGCCCAGGTACAGTGATAGTTTTTTCATAAAGTCTCCTTAACCCTCGGAACCTGCAAGTTTGTCGAATCCGCATGATTTGAGAAGTGTCTGTACATCAGCGAGCGCATCCGGGTATTTGTGAACCGTCTCAGGAAGGGGTTCCATCCCGAGTTTCTCCCGTTTCTCCTTTACGGAATCGTTGATCGGCACGGCATGACCATACTGCAGCACAAGCTGGCTGACCTTTCTGTGTTCCGGAAGCATGATTCCTTCATGCACAGCGATCGTCCGGATCATTAAAATCGCATCAGTGATCTTGATCCCGCGTGGACAGCGTTCCTGACAGGTGTAGCAGGTGGTACACATCCAGAGGTCATCGTCATGCAGTATGTCTCTTCCTGCACCAGCCTTTCTAACGATCCTCCGTGTAATCATACTCGTGTATCTGCCTGATGGGCAGCTCCCGCTGCATGTGCCGCACTGCATGCAGGTGCGTATCTCAAGACCTGCATCTTTTAATGCACTTGATATGTCTGATGGATTCATTGTTGTTCACCGATTCACGTTTGATCATATACGGCATCTCACTTAACATTATTAATATATACGGCGTTGCAACTTCCAATCCGCTGTATCATCGAGGAGCAGAAAATATCCTGGCTTGGCACCCATGACATGGAGATTCATCGACACTGACGCAATTGACGGCTACTATAGCGCTGCCCTCTTCGAATCGATAGCAAAACATGTGGGTGCACACAAGGTCGATGAGACCATCCTATTCTGGCGCGTCAAAACCCCGGTCGTGTATCTTGGTTATCACCAGTACGTAGAAGATGAGGTACACCTGGATTACTGTGCAAAAAACGGTGTTCAAATAATAAGACGCGTGCTTGGAGGTGGATGTGGGTTTTGCGATGAGAACCAGATTCTTTTTTCCATTATCGGACATAGGGGAGGGGATATCGTATCTTCAGATATCCAGGGCGCGTATTTGCGTGTCATTGGTGGCGTGGTAGCAGCGCTTGCGACCATTGGTTTTGAAGGCATTCTTGAACCCACCCGCAACGCTGTCTATTCGATGGGACGCAAGATCTCAGGGAATGCACAGGGCAGGTTTGACGGTGCGGTGCTGGTCAACGGCAGTTTCCTTCTGGATTTTGATTTTGACGAGATGGATCGTGTGCTTAAGAACCCCACAAAGAACCTGGCAGAAGGTATAGGGTGTGCAAGGGATGGGATGATCACGCTCTCTGAACTGCTCGGGCGGCGCAGTTATGATATTGATTATATGAAGGAGGTATTAAAGCGCGGATTTGAGGATGCACTCGGGATAACGCTCAAGTGTGGTGCGCTGACCGAATCGGAGACTGCACTGACTGAGCATCTGAGTAAAAGGCATCGGAATCGAGATTGGATTTATCGGATGGATGATAAACGGCGGAAGCGAGCGGGGCGTAAAGAAAGCAGTAGCCATGCGAGCTGCTTGACCAACAAAGCTATCCCGCACAGTCAGGCGAAGTGAATCACTACGCTTTAGATAACCTCCGAATAACAAGAACATCGATATTCAAGGTGAGACATCATGAGATATGAAGGATACAAACAGGGCAGACATAAATCAAAAGGCGGTCTGATCCGCTCTTTTGTAAAGTTGGAAGGAAATATGATCAAAGACATAGCATTTTCAGGAGATTTCTTTTTATTTCCGGAATCTGCGATCGAAACAATCGTTTGGTCATTAAAAGAAACTGTTGCTGTTCATGATTCCGTACTTTCTGCTGTGCAATCGGTCTATGAATCGGAAGGAGTAATAGCCCCAGGCACATCTCCGGAAGATTTTGCAGCATCCATCATGCAGGCAATCGAATCATAGATTGATCACGATGACCTGTTTTTGTCTTGATTCACTCGACCCGGTAATCCGCGAGCGTATGCATAAGTCCAGACAGCAGTCCCTTAAAAAGTACGGCAAAAACTTGAGTTTTTTCATCACATCGAACTTCTTTCCTTCCGTATCACTGACCGGAAGCAAATGCCAGTTAAACTGCAAACACTGCGGCGGAAAACTTCTGTCACACCTGATCTCCGCAGACTTGCCTGAAAAATTGGAGGAGACCGCACGCCGCCTTGCGAAATCCGGTGCCATTGGTATGCTTATTACAGGCGGGTGCGACACAAAAGGAAGAGTTCCCACGGCAACTGTTGCTGAATCCATCAGAAGGATCAAGCAGGAGACCGACCTGATCGTTATCGCACATACCGGATTTGTCACGCCTGATGAGGCGTACGCTCTTGCGGACGCGGGTCTTGACAGTATCGCATTCGATGTGGTTGGAGATTCCGGGACTGTCAGGCGTGTGTACGGCTTAAAGGCTACCAGAGACGACTACCTGCAGAGCCTTGAGGCAATCTCGGATGCAGGCATCGATGTTTTTCCGCACGTCTGCGTGGGTCTTGATTTCGGTACCATGCGCGGTGAACTTCGAGCACTCGAACTGATCAGGCAGATCAACCCGACGACCGTTGTAATAACCGGACTCATGCCGATCGCAGGCACACCGATGTCATCGATAAAACCTGACCCTTACGACTTTGCCGAAGTGTTCTGCAGGGCGAGGGAACTCTTTTCTGAGATTCCGGTAACGCTCGGCTGCGCACACTCAAACGGGCGTGACCGTGAACTGATTGAACTGATCGCTCTTTCCTGCGGTGTTGTACATATCGCTATTCCGACCCGCAGTTTTGTTAGGTATGCAGAGGCTGAAGGGTACACTATCGAGTATTTCGGGACATGCTGCGGTATTCTGCCGCGGGATGCGACACGCATCGATGGGGATTTATTCCAGAA
>JAYEGV010000040.1:0-2771 GCA_034659235.1 Methanobacteriota archaeon | reverse complement strand
TTTTCTAAAACGTGAGTTGTTACGTTCATCTTTTGTCCGGCAGGTTAGTGTTCTTTTCAGGTGTACATCGTCAGTCGCATAGATTCATAGCAGATGATGTTTTTTTGTACTTGCTCAATAAGTTGTGGTTCTATATTATCCTCATCTGCGTTCATCTGCGTTTATCTGCGGTTGATTAAAAGATGCCCATCTGAAATTAACCGCGGATGGACGCAGATAAACGCAGATAACCATACGATATTGAGCATGTACTTTTTTTGGTTTTCATCTCATTAAAAACCTATCCTGACAGAACGTAACACTCACACAAACTCAATCGCCTTTGATGGACAGGTTACGATACAGACATCACACAGGATTTTATCTTTGCCGAACCGTCTGCATTCATGAACGTTCATAGCGGTAACGACACCATTCAACACTCTCAGTATCACCTTATCGTTGGACGGCGCGAGCCCGACAGCCGCGCCATGCGGATCATTGGCAACGTTCACAGGACAGGCGACCACGCAGTTCCCGCATCCGAAGCACAACTCTTCATGGATGATTAAACCAGTTTCGGTAGCCCCACTGATCGGTGCAAGCAGCGATTCCAACTGCTGCAGTTGATCCGCATATTCGCTCTCGTAGAGCGGCGGACAATCAGCAAGATCAGCCTCGCCCGATAAGAGCGAACTTGCGAATGCCATGCATGTGGGCTTTCCGCACTCCTTGCAGTTCAGTTTCGGAAGCAATTGATAGAGTTCCATGAGACTTACCATAATATATCATCTCCGTGAATTATCGCATATAGGCGTTACATTAATATTTCATAAGTGTTTAGTATCATAACGCGCGGGGCTTAACTGCACGCGACCGCACATGAGGTGTATGTTATGCAAAAAACAAGGAATTTTGTATTGCGAGATCAGAATGGTGACGAACATGGGGTCTTTTCTGGAAAGCAGCCACGGCAGGCAGCGCTCAAGGTTGCGAATCGAGTAGGCGGCACCAAAAGCGATCCTACACGAATAATGTTACGTGAACGCGGCACAAAAAAGGTACATGTCTTTGAGGGGTGGAGAGAACAGGTAAATGCTCCAAAGAACAAGCCTGACTGGATGCCAGACAAGATATGGAAGCCAAACGTGAGGAAAATCGGCATTGATTCACTCGATGAGAGTTAAGTGCTTCCATTTTATTTTTTTATGCTGAAAAATCGTTTCATTCGTCCCCATTCTCAACGCCAATCACAGTAAAGAATCGTTTCATAACCACTTCTTCCGCGATTTTCATCAGTGCCTGTCTGTCGCTGGTATCACTGAAGACTCCGAGCGGGATCTGAGCACCAGCCGTTGTCGCATGTCCTCCCGCGGAACCTGCCTTGCCAAACGCCTTCTGCATCGCCTCACCAAGGTTCAGCCTGATGTCATTGCTTCTTCCGGATATGTATATCTGATCCTCACCGATCCCGTACACAAGAACGGTCGTGATCCCCTCGAGATTCAGCAGATAGTCTGCTGCCTGTGCGAGCGCGTCCCGATCCCGGACGTTCCCGGTATTCGTGATCAGGTAACTACCCCTGATCTTCCTGTTCCTTATCGCCTCCCCGAATATGTCCAGCGTTTCTGTGGAGATAGCCGGCGTTTCGATCCGGTTCAGGATTTCATGATCTGCAAGCGGATATAAAAATGCTGCTGCAGTCAGATCAACAGGATTAGCATTTCGCTTGAATCCGAGCGTATCGGTGCGGATGCCGTATAACAGCGCGGTCGCAAGATCCTTGCTGACCGGAATATCAAGTTCCTGAAGATACTTTGTCATGATTGTTGCTGTAGCGCCGGTATTTGGACGAATATCTATATATTCGGCATGTACTTCCTTCATCTCTGCAGGATGGTGATCAATGATGATATCAACCGCAACATTCTTTGGAAGCAGGTTATTCTCTTCCGGTATCGAACAATCGATCAGTGCAATCTTCTTAAAATCATTAAGGGAACGCGCTTTCTGTTCATCGAGTTTACCCATATCGATATGGAGTAGATTCACGAATGCCTTGTTCTCCTGATGACCGATCTCTCCTCTGTACAGTATCTCGGATTCGGTACCAACGCTCGCAGCGATCGCCTTTAACGCAACTGCGCTGGACATCGCATCAGGATCAGGATTGTCATGGACTACGATCGCAAGTTTTCCTCCACTTATCGAGCGCAGAATAGTCAGGATGCTTGAGGCATGTCTGGCAGACTCCACACGATCAAGGATTCGTACCGTAGCGTCTGCAAGGATTCGTGGCGGCATGATTACGCTGTCAGCACCCGCTGTCTCGAGTTCACTTTTTGCAACGGTGCTCGGCGCACGTGCAATCACCTGTATGTCCTTTGATACCTGCTTTATGGTGGTGATCGCATTTCTGTTTGCGGAAACATCAGAACTCAGTATCAGTACCATTTCAACGCTGTTGATATCGATCGGATCAAGCAGATTCGGATCATTGAGATCTCCTACGATTGCTTCAAACTCCTGCTCCCGCAGCGTCTCAACCTTCCCTTCATCTTTATCGATCAATAGAACCTTCTTATTCCGGTTGATCAATTCTCTGGCAACTGCCGATCCAATCCTCCCACTACCTATTATAAGATATGGCGATTGTAGTTTTTTATCGCCATTGATCTCACTCTTCTGTGGGTCTATCGCTTTCAGGGAATCGTTGATATTGAAACCTCCGCACATATCAGATGTCTGATCATATAAACATCTTTCGCCAATCTTGCAGTATCTCCGAATCC
>JAYEGV010000039.1:0-2803 GCA_034659235.1 Methanobacteriota archaeon | reverse complement strand
TTTACCAGCCATAAAACAGTTTCTTCTTTCACATCACGTCATGCTCGACCTGTGCACCACATTGCGGGCAGTTCACACATCTGAGATGCGGCGCAACCACGATCTGGCACATACATGTGGTGCAGGTGACCGTCTCCTCGATACCGATCACCTTCTCGATTCTCACCGCAGCAGCATTCGCATAATCCATGATCTGTTCGCCGTAGTGATTTGCAATACAGAATGTGAAGACCGACAGTATCATGCCAGCCGCGATATCGGTTACCCAGTGCACTCCAAGATACAGCGTGGCAAAAACAATCGTGGGGAATGCGAATGTCAGAAAGATCTTATACCGTTCAAGATCGGTTGTATAAACGACCAGAAGCGCGCTGAATACCAGTGCAGCATGCAGACTCGGGAAACAGTTATCAAGAGGGTCCACAGTGGTGATGCCTGCATATATCGTCGGGTGCAGTTCATACATGAGCGGCTGAACATCGGGCAGCGTGTAACCTGTAACTCTGACAGGGAATAACAGGTAAAATGGAAATGCGATTAAGTAATTGAGGATAAAAACCAGAGAAAACCGTTTGAGTGCTGTCATATTCCCTGTATATGCAAGTATCAGGAATGTGAAGATCATAACTGAGGAGAATAATACCAGATATACGAACGTCATCAGATACGTGAGTGCAGGATAAACATGGTTCTGGAAACATGCAACCAGATCGCCTTCGAGATATTCGATGTATGGTGTGCAGTCGTAGTTCACAAACAGGTTCAGTTCCCGCTGCAATGGAAACTGTGCCTGCATCAGCCCGTATACAACAGCGGCTAAGAGCACATAAGGCCAGTATCCATTGATCAACTGCCTTGCTGTATATCCACGCTTTCTTTTACGGCATTCTTCCGGTACAAAGGCTAAAAAAGAGAATGCAAGCATGACCAGGGTGAAAAAAACAATAACAACACTCAACTGCCATGACATTATGCTATCCATCCTGTGTGATTTTAATAGTTGAATTTATTTGACATTTGGTTTGTATGTTCATACATACTTAAAGGTTATGTTCGCATCCAACAGATCAATCATAAGATCCATTATGGAACGTGCATCACTCAACAAAATAGTCCGCGCCTCCTCTGGAGGTGAGCAGCGATGGCAAACTCCGTAAATGAGCAGGATACGGCTGCAACTCTTAATCTTGCCAGGAAGAAGATCAAAGAACTGAACTTCAACGGAAAAACAAAAAAAGCCATCCTCAAATCCTTCAAACTCAGACTGAACACATTCTCAAGCGACATCCTCTTCTTCAATGAACCATTCACCCCGATCTCTGTCACAGGCACAGACTGTGAACTGAACTGCAAACACTGCGAGAAACACTATCTGAAACACATGATAGACGGGAGCCATGGAAAACTTCGCGATGCAGCTGAAAACCTTGCCAGACAGGGGCGGAATGGAATCCTCCTCTCAGGTGGCAGTAAACTCGACGGCTCGGTTCCAACGTACGAGTTTTCAGATGAGATCCGGCAGATCAAGGAGAATACGCATCTTATGATCAGCGCTCACACCGGAATCGTAACCCGGAAACAGGCAGCATCCCTTGCCATCTGGCTTGATATGGCGCTTGTTGACTGTATCGGAAGCAACACCACAATCTCTGAGATCCTCGGGCTTCCAAATACGGTGAGCGATTACGAAGAGACGCTGAAGAATCTATCGGAAGCGAAAATCCCGCTCGCACCACACATCATCGTGGGACTCCACAACGGGGTTCCGGACGGCGAGTTACGAGCGCTTGAGATTGTGAGAAGATACAATCCCGATGCAGTCGTGATTGTCGTTTTCATCCCAACAAAAGGAACCGTGTGTGCAGATGCGCCGCATCCGAAACTTAATGATGTCGCATCCGTGATTGTAACAGCAAGACAAAAATTCCCGCAAACACCGCTCTCTCTGAGCTGCGTTCGTCCTGGCGGCAGGTACCGCTCAGAGCTCGATAGATGCGCTATTCTGTGCGGCATCGACAGGATCGCAGTTCCAAGCCGGAGTGCATACCTATTATGCGATGAAATTGGTCTGAAGATCCATGAGATCGATAATTTGTGCTGCTCCTATAATGAACGGTGAGAGGATAGTGTGAAACTCGCAGCCGCATATAAAGATGTTAAACTGATGGCGCCTGACAATGCCGCGGTCTCGTTCTTCAAAAGCCCCTTTGCAGCGCACGATACCGGCAGTGCCGTGGACATCGTGTACGGCGATTTCGGCTCACCTGCTCGCTCGCTTGTTGACGGTACCATCGTTGATATCAGAGAATTTGAGACCCCAACGCCATTTAAAGAGCGTGATTTCAAAGACTACCTGACCGCAGTCCGGTGTGGCGATCTGATCGTGAAGATACTGCATGTCAAGCCTTTTGTGGATATCGGAGATCCTGTGCGTACGGGCGGGGATTTTGGCACGTTCATCAGAAGCGGGTACTTCTATTTCTGGAATTCTTCTCATCTGCACGTTGAGGTGCGGATGCCTGATAACTATCTCAGGGCAAAAAGCAACATGCCACTTGACATCCCGGTCGGAGTGGTTAGACCGGCTTTTCTGAAAGGTGCGGACGTGGATTCTGATATCTTCGATTTTACCGGGGAGGTGGTCTTCTCAGACAGGCGGTATGCGCTCATCGACTGCCCTGATTACAGCACAGACGGCTATCTCAATGGCTATTCTGCTGGTGGATTGCTGCTCGATGGATTCATCGCTGCACGCGAACATGCGCTGCACAGATTCGGGCTCGTGGGAAAGACCCGGAATGCG
>JAYEGV010000038.1:0-2813 GCA_034659235.1 Methanobacteriota archaeon | reverse complement strand
CAGATCGGGCAAGCCATGCTTGCTGAATATATATGCTCGCAACCGTCTTCGTCAAGGACGATCACGAGACCATCTGACCTTTGCAGCGCGTTCTCAACTGCTTCAGTCAATCGTGATCGGTCTTCGACATGCAGTCTGTCGATGACAATCTCTATATCATGCTTTTTATATCTGTCGAGTTCTATTTTTTCATCTGTCCTGTAAATTTCTTTGTTGACCCGTACTCTGGTGTACCCTTCCCTGTTGAGGTCAGATATCAGTTTTTCGTATGTGCCTTTCTTCTGCCTGATTACAGGAGATAGAACGATTATCGATCCTTTTGCATCTTCAGCGATTCTTTCTGCAATCTTCTCAGGTGACTGTGCAGCAATCTCGATATGGTGTGTCGGGCAGTGGGGTATGCCGATTCTTGCAAATAACAGTCGCAGATAGTCATATATCTCTGTAACGGTTCCAACAGTGCTTCTCGGATTCTTGCTCGTCGCTTTCTGCTCAATTGCGATGGCAGGCGAGATTCCTTCGATCGAATCGACATCCGGCTTGTTCATAACCCCAAGAAACTGCCTCGCGTACGCTGACAACGACTCAACATACCGCCTCTGCCCCTCAGCGTAGAGCGTATCAAACGCTAATGTAGATTTGCCGCTCCCTGAGATTCCTGTTATCACTATAAACTTGTCTCTTGGAAGTTCAAGATTTATATCCTTCAGGTTGTGCTCCCTTGCTCCTTTGATGATTATCCTGTTCATCGGCGTATGAGAATGCAAGATCATTGTACATAGATATATCTACATCACAAACCTCCGAAACTATTATCATGCAATCAGGCATTGCATGGATACAAAGGTGATATAATGACAAACATCGTAAACCATAACCACACCCGAAGGGCAGTTTTTGATCAACCTTTTGGGAAAAGGTTGGTGATAATTAAATGGTAGACATCGTAGAAGCACTGGTTCCCGGCGGAAAGGCAACCGCAGGACCGCCGCTTGGACCTTCACTCGGACCGCTTGGCATCAACATCAAACAGGTGGTCGATGACATCAATGAGGCAACAAAGGATTTCGATGGCATGCAGGTACCTGTCAAGGTGATCGTCGGTGCCGATAAGAATGTGACCGTTGAGGTCGGAATACCCCCGACCGCGTCATTGATCTTAAAGGAACTCGGAATCGAGAAAGGATCTGCAGAGGACGAGGTTGTCGGAGATCTCAATATCGAGCAGGTACTGCGGATTGCACGTATGAAAAAGGATGACGTTCTTTCTTACACGCTGAAGAATGCTTCAAAGGAGATCATCGGCACATGTGTGCCAATGGGCATAACCGTAGCAGGAATGCCGCCGAGGGACGCCCAGCAGGCGATCGATGGTGGCGAGATCGAGATTCCGGATGAGTGGTAAGATACTGGGTATTGCACGCACCATCCTGCGTGAGGGACTGATCTGTGATCACTGTCTTGGAAGGCAGTTTGCAAAGCTATCCACAGGTTTAACAAATAACGAGCGTGGCAGGGCGATCAGACTGGTGCTTGCGATGATCGCAGACGCAGAGGATGATCAATCGCTTCGCTCCGATCTGCAGCAGCCCAAACGGTGCTGGATATGCAATGGCATATTCGAGGAACTCGATACATGGGCAGCGAGAGCGCTGGATGTTCTGAGTGATATCGAGCATGATACGTTTCTTGTTGGCACACGACCCGGCGGACTGTTGTCTGAGAACGAGGAATTGCTGTGGGAGACTGCTGGAACCGATTATGCCGAACCATTGAAATCAGAGATCAATCGTGAGGTTGGTAAACGTATAGCAAGCGTAACACAGAAGGAAGTGGATTTTACTGAACCGGATGTCGTTGTCCTGCTCGATCTTGCACGGGACACGGTTCAATCACAGATCAGATCAGCGTACATCTATGGAAGATATCAGAAACTGGTGCGCGGCATACCACAGATCCGGTGGCCCTGCATGGAGTGCGGAGGGAAGGGGTGTGAACGATGCGGCTTCACAGGAAAGATGTATCCGGAGTCAGTGGACGAACTGATCTCAGTTCCGGTTGTAGAAGCGATGAAGGCTTCTGATACCACCTTTCATGGCGCAGGGCGCGAGGACGTCGATGCACGCATGCTTGGGGACGGAAGACCGTTTGTTGTTGAAGTGAAGAAGCCGCGTAAACGGAAGATCGATCTTGGCAGACTTGAGAAGGATATCAACGAATACTGCGGAACAAAGGTTGTTGTATCCGATCTTTGCTTTGTTGATCATCAAAAGGTCAGGGAACTCAAATCAGAGCGATCTGACAAGACATATCTTGCAACGATCTCGTGTGCCGGTGTAAATCGTGATATACTGGTCAAGGGATTGAATGATATAACCGGTGTGATCAGACAAAGGACACCATCCAGGGTTGTCCATCGAAGATCCGACATGGTGCGGAAGCGTGGGGTCTATTCCGCTGTGCTTGAATCGTTCTCGATTGATTCTGCTGTCATCAGAATCGAGTGCGAAGCAGGGCTATATGTAAAGGAACTGATCTCGGGGGATCATGGCAGGACTGTGCCGAGTCTGGCTGAGGCGGTTGGCGCGGATGTGGCAGTCACCGAACTGGATGTGGTGGCTGTGAAGCCCGTTTCTGTGTGATCTGGTATTTGTGTAAAACGAGCGCAGCATCCTGAAACGCTCACCCGATGCCTCTGACGGGGATTGCATTCACTTTCACCCCGCTCTTGGATTATGCATTTGTATATGTGCTGCCAACGTTTGTATCAAGGACGTGCAAAGCCCTACACGATTCTGGGCGAAGATGCATAT
>JAYEGV010000037.1:0-2831 GCA_034659235.1 Methanobacteriota archaeon | reverse complement strand
ATGCCCCCAATCTTTAATCCGTAACGCAAGCATAATAACATATAAAAGACCTGCTCCCCTATCATTATTGGCTCCTTTGGCTCGTATCCTTTCATCATCCTGCGACAATTTTCGCTCCACATTTTTTTCACCTCCTTTATACTATATTCATCAGCATGAACTCTCGATATGACTCCATCTCGACCCAGTCCGACTCCTGCACAACTAAGATCCTCATCGATTTACCTAAAACTCCGCACTCCCCTCCACATCCCCCCAGTTCTCAGTAAACCACTCATGCACCTTCGTAAGCCCATCCGCAAACTCCATCTGCGGCTTGTAGTCCAGAAGCCTCTTCGCCTTCTCGATAGAAGAGAGTAATCTCGTCTTTGCATCCCAATCTCTCCGTTCGACGTACTCAATCCCTGCCTCATTGCCCGCAATATCATTCACCTTGCGTGCCATATCTACAACCCGGTGCTCCATGCCAGATCCGAGATTGATCGCCTCTCCAATCGCCTCCTCCCTGATGCCCATCGCAAGCAAGCCATCTACGATGTCATCCACATAAGTCCAGTCCCTCGTCTCTGATCCGTCGCCCGTTATCGGTAGCGCCCGCCCGCTCATCGCCCAGTAAAAGAAGTTCGGTATCACGTTTCTGTACCTTCCCGGAACCTCTCCCGGACCGAACACATTGAAGAATCTCGCGTTGACGATGGGAAGCCCGTACAGATTATGGAAGTAGTTCGTGTACAGTTCCCCGAGCAACTTCGTGACCTGATACGGCGTATGCAGGCTGATTGAGATGTCATGCTCCTCAAACGGCATCTTTGACTCCAGTCCATAGACCCCACATCCGGAAGATGCGTAAACAAGCCTCTCAACACCCAAAAGATGCGCATACTGCAGAACCTTCAGCGTCCCGATCCCGTTGACCATCAGATCATATTCCGGATTATCCACAGAGTTCTGGTTTGCAAAGTGCGCTGCCAGATGGAACACATAGTCAGGTCGCTCCTTAAAGACCCGTTTCAGCATCCCATCATCGAGAATGCCCCCCTTCACATATTCGATATTCTTCGCCCTCGGAATGTTCCACTCGTAAGCAGAAGACAGATCGTCCAGTATGATCACTTTACCAGCATTCAGCTCAGCCAATTTCCTGCACAGGTTCGTCCCGATGCATCCTGCACCGCCCGTGACCAGTACAACCTTTCCCTCATATTCAGTATCCATATCCATTTTTATTCCTCCTTTGACAAAATACCTTCACTAAAATTCTTCCTCAATTCTTTCTATTTCAGAAAGCTTGGACACTTTTATTCCTTTGTTTTCCATGTATTCTTTTAAACTTTTCTTAGTATGGTGCGCATCGGAAGAAACGAAGAAGTTCGAACCAGTTAAAATGGCGGTAGCGGCATGGATGGCATCGGCTGAATATATGTTCTGTTCAACTACAAGCGCCTGTGCAGACCTGACCACCAATCTATCCACTGGAATTAATTCTATTCCACAAAGATTTATAATCCTATCTAACATGTCCAGAGCTTCGTATATCTCCTTACTTTCCCACCCAGCTTTTTTAAGCCCTCTTGCACATTCGGAAGGGAGAATAGCAGAGATAACCAACTTGATTTTCTCCTCCTCTACCCAACTTCTTAATTTTAATGCATATTCTCTATTCTCTTCGATTTTGAACCACTTGACGATGGCAGAAGTGTCAACCGTAACCTTTGGCTTATAAAGTTTCATCTTCCTCCTCTCTCGCTTTTAAAACTGCTTCTGCCACGCTTTCAGGGTGTTTCTCTGCGATCTGTTCAGCGAATTTATCCATCCTTGTGTTCAACTTCAGAATTTCCCATCTCCGCACCTTATCTTCCACAGCACTTCTTAAAAACTCCGCTTCACTTTCGAATGTGCCTATCTTGACTATATCCTCTATCTTATGAGCTAAAAACTCATCCACTTTGATTTTTAGTATTGTTTCCATCCTTTCACCTATTCTTTCTCCAAAACGAAGCAGGAAAGATTAGACCTCTGACAGGTAGCGTATCTCTTCTCAGCTTCTTCTTGTAGCTTTTATTCAATGTTCCTCTCCCAACCTGTAATACCACTTCATCCACTCCACAGTCCTTCTGATACCTTCTTCCGGAGATACTTTCGGATCATGTTTCAGATCCCTGACAGCCTTTGAGCAATCGATCGTCTTTATGTTTGTGGTGAAGGGTTCTGCCTCTTCGTAAGTAACTATTGAGTCGTCCCTCCCAACAGCTTTTAACACCAGATCCGAATACTCCTTGATCTCCTTCTCCCATTCCTGTCTTCCAGCGACATTATAAACCTCGCCCGGAATGAAATTATCCACAATATTAGCCCATGTTCTGCATGAGTCTTCCACATAGTCTATGATCCTCTTATGACCCCTGTAAACAACAATGGGCTTGTCGTGCAGGGCATGGTATATGAATTTTGGAATAAAGCCTCTGTAAGGCGTATAGTGCTCACCGGGACCATAACAATTGACCGGTCTTACCCTGACGGTCTCTGTTCCATACATCTCAGTAGAGTTCATGCACATCAACTCCCCTGCCCATTTGGTTATCGCATAATCGTTCATCTGATAGGTATCCATGATCGGGTTGTTGACCATCACGTCCTCTGACATCACTCCATTGTAATCCCCGTATACCTCCGCGCTCGAAAAGAAGATCATTCCAAACTTCAACTTCTCTTGCAGGCGGATAATATGCTTTGTTCCGATGACGTTAGTTTGCCACAGGTTCTCATAGTAATCCTCGCCGTTCCACCTCCCGTATTCCGCAGCAAGGTGATATACATAGTCAAAATCGTGC
>JAYEGV010000036.1:0-2831 GCA_034659235.1 Methanobacteriota archaeon | reverse complement strand
TTAGCGCAGGCTCCACAGCCCGTGCACCGGTCGATGTCGATTTTTGCCTTATCTGACAACGTTATCGCCCGTACCGGGCATACATTGACACACAATCCACACCCTACGCATAGCGATTCATCGATCTGGTATTTCATTTCTTCAGTTCTTCGAGCCTCTTTCTGATCTGTTCCAGTTGCTGTTCCAGCATCGCTGCCTGAGACTCAAGCATTGAGACCTCCTGTTGCGCAGGCATTGCTGGCATACCAGCCGGCATTCCTGCCACTGTAGCCTGCGGCTGTGGCATCGGCCATGTCCCGGTTTGCATATACTGAACAGTTGGTGGCAGTCCGCCCGGACTCCGTCCAACCCAGCCCGGCGAGTAGCCAAACCGCATCCATCCGGGCAGCCCTGTTGCATAGTACATATTTCTGTGTCCACCTTGCATTTTGTTCGCCTCCTATTTCTTCAGTTCTTCAAGTCTTTTCTTGATCTCTTCCATCTGGCTTTCTAAAGTTTTTATAGTACTTACCAAGCCCTGTATCTCCTGTTCCTTGGTTTGTGGTGGTGGGGGTGTAGTTGGCATTGCAGGAGCAGGTGTTACCGGAACTCCCATGCCCATGCCGCGACCGCCGCCTCTACCGCCACCACGCCCCATGCCGCGCCCCATGCCCATTCCGGCACCTGCACCAGCACCAACGCCAGCGCCGCCGAGTCCGGAATATTCAGGAACAGTTGGACCCGTGGTCTGCTGCAGTCTACCGCTCTTATACTGCTCGATGGCATCACGGACGGTGCCGCTTGCACCAGTCACCATCCGGATTCCGGCGGCACCGAGCGTCTGGGTTGCATTTGGTCCCAAATTTCCGGTGACAACAACGCCGACGCCCTTGCCTGCAACGGTCTGTGCCGCCTGTATTCCAGCGCCGCCAGAAGCACCTATGCTCGGATTCGGCATCGCTTCATACGCCATCGTTTCCGAGTCCACGATCATGAAATACTGGCATCGCCCGAATCTCGGGTCTACAGGCGCATCCATCGATGGTCCGGTTGATGTTACACATATCTTCATTTTTTATCAATCTCCTTTTACAATGTATTCTATATTGTCAACGATCGTCTCAAAGGAACAAGCAGCCTCTGACTCGTGTTCAAGCACGAATGGGATGCCGCTGTCGCCAGACTCAACGATATTAACCTCGATTGGAATCCTGCCAAGGAATGGCACGTCCATGTCCGCAGCAGCGCGTTCACCGCCGCCGATCTTGAAGAGATCGATCGTCTCGCCGCATTTCGGGCATTTGAATCCGCTCATATTCTCTATGATCCCGATAACTGGCATGCCAAGCTCCTTTGCGAAGGTCACTGACTTTCTTGAATCCAGCAGAGCGACGTCCTGTGGCGTGGTAACAACGATCGCTCCATCGATCTCCGGAATCAACTGGGCAACACTCAATGGTTCATCGCCGGTTCCGGGCGGGAGGTCGATTATAAGACAGTCCAGATCACCCCAGATGACGTCTGAAAGGAACTGCTTGATTGCGCCCATCTTGAGCGGTCCCCGCCATACCACTGGCGTGTCCTTGCTCTGCAGCAGAAATGCAAGGGACATGACCTTGACCCGCGGAGGCACAAAGACAGGAGATATACCAGCCTCTGATACCTCGGGGCGTTCGTCCTCGATTCCAAGCATCTTTGGGATATTCGGACCGTGTATGTCGGCATCCATGATCCCGACCTCATATCCCTTTGCTGCGAGTGTGAGCGCAAGGTTGACCGCTACAGTGGTCTTCCCAACACCGCCCTTTCCACTCATAACCATTATTTTGTGCTTTACTTTTCCCATACGCTCTCGTAAACGTTTTTCCTGAGCCATAGCTTCTTCGTCTTTATTCATGATTTCACCATCTTACTGTTGCCTGCCATGTCTGCCTCTATCAGCTCTGGCATATCCGCGATCCTCCTCTGCCCGATGTATATTCGTGCTTCCACACTTCGGACATTTCTCTGGTCTTGCTGTACCATGGGGCTCTTCCCATTCGTACTGGCATTCATAACATTTGAACTTTCTCTTTGAAGTCATTGTCATTCTGTATGTTCCTCCATGTATCCGTATTGGTCTGCCGCAGACCAGAGCGCACGCAATCTTCCTTCTTGCTTCGGTCAAGATCCTGTGAAAGGTCGGCTGTGAGACATTCATCTGAGTTGCTGCGTCACGTTGATCCATTCCGAGATGATCCTTCAGCCGTATGCTCTCCATCTCTTCCATCTTCAGAATTACTTCATCGATGTCCTGCAGACACGTTGCACATGGTTTGAAGTAGTCATAATCAAATGACGATCGTATGTGTCTATGCAGCCTCGGTCTTGGCATTTATGAATAAATATTCACAATTAACTTAAACCTTTTGGTTGGGGTTGTGCACCGCCACACAAACTATTTGTATGATCGAATACATACCAATGATGTTGGGAGAGTAGCGCATGAGGGTAAAACGGTATCAGAAATATATCAGTAAAGCATTGATACTGGTTGCAGCATCTGTTATGCTGTTCTGCGCGTCTGCATCGGCAGACGATGGAACATGCATCATATACACCGATATGATCGAGTATGCATGCTTCGTACCGTGCATGGTATATCTGGTGTACTCGATACGGAAGCATGCGGTTGGTGGCGCAAATGCATGGAGCATCATCTTGCTTGCAGTTGTGCTCTTCATACTGTCCGCGTTTGGTGATTTCGCTGAGAACTTCGTAATGGAATCCATGATGGACACCATCGAGGATGTGTGTCTGATGGCTGGAATGGTGGCGTTTGCTGCAGGTCTCCGAAACCTTGCAAGAACAGT
>JAYEGV010000035.1:0-2860 GCA_034659235.1 Methanobacteriota archaeon | reverse complement strand
ATATACTCTATCACGACCTTCAATGGACGGTTCACTCCATCGAGCATGTCATTCACTCCATCGACAATCTTGCGGAAGTCGCCCTGATGCCTTGAAGCATCTGCACGGGTGTCCAATCTGCCCTCGATTCCGGCCTCCGCGAGCACTCCTGCATCGTCTACGAGCGCCCGTATGTTCTCAACAGTATTGTTGTACGCGTCTGCGAGTTCTCCGAGCTCGTCATCCCTTGTCTTTGCTGCCCTCTTTGTCAGGTCACCCCCTGCCAGACTGTTCATAAGAGGCACAAAGTCTCTGATCTGAGTCTTCAGATACTCGTTTTCCCTGGTTAATTCATCTAACCGCTCTTCACATTCTTCCATTTTAAGTCCACTCTCCACTACCTGGTTGTTTGGTTCTTCTGTTCGGTTTGTTTGATCAGCCAGCTGATCCGCCTCGCTATTCAGCGGCTCTTCGAGGGTTGCAGCATTCGATGCCGTCCCCTCGTTTTCACTGGTCGGCTGGTCGATCAACGTGATGTCTTCGAGCCTTTCTTGCTCTTTATTCGGTTCTTCCTGCTCTATCGGCGTTTCTTCGCTCTTCTCTTCTGCTGTAGAGGACGCTCCTGGGATTGTTGTCAGCACAGTCGGGAATGCTCCGACAACCCCGCTTGCACTCAATATCCCACAGCCCATGCCGAGGTTCCGGGTTTTGTTTGCACCGATTATAACCCGGTTCAGCGACCTGATGATCGCCCTCGAGATTATCAGCGCGTTTACCGCTCCCGTGATGATTGCAGCGATAACGAATGCAGCAATCGCAGTTCTCGCGCTGGACGATGCAACATAGTCTATATAGCCGATGCCCTTTTCAGGCATGATGGCAGCAAGCCCTGCTGTCAGAAGCAGCACGAGCCCAAAGCCAGTCATCAATTTCCTGTTGACTGACATATCGTTCAGTATGTTCGTATTATACCCCCTTTGTTTTTATCAGCACATCTACCACCCCCTATCGCAGGTTTGGCTGGTGGTGTGCTCGTGATATGCACATAATAATGCTACCACACTCCCGGTTGCACCAGTTCAGTACCGATGTAACATGATATTCGGTTTTATTAACTTATAAAATTTTCCATTCTGGAAATGACTATTTTAAAAATGGAAAAATGAGCATCTCAAACCTCTGATGCAATCAGCGTAAGTGAGACGGATGATCAGACGATCACAGAACCAGCAGAAAGAGCCAGATTAAAATGAAGAACACATTTCTGCCATCTATTACCTCTTTCCTGAATTCATCCATGGTCGCGATGATTTCAGTGCTGTGGTTGAATGCGTGCACAAATTCAACACAGTGTTGGAGCGAAATCTATATACACCGATACGACAAAACTTCTCTTCAGAATAAGACCGATCGGGGAGAATCAATAGATGGCATTTACCTACTTCTTCAGGGATATGCAGACACTCGAGATGGTTCGTGACCATGTGGTTCCAACACTGCGGACACGTAGATTCGCCCATATCTGGGATGCGGGGTGCGCAATGGGACCGGAGCCATACACCCTTGCCATCGTTCTCAGGGAGAACATGGGACCCATGATCTTCAGAAACGTCAGCATACATGCTACAGATATCGATGAGAGCAATCTGTTTGAAGATATCATCGAAGAGGGGATATATCCACGGGAACAGGTCGAGCGAATTCCAAAGGACATCTTCACCAGATACTTTGCGCCAGCCGACAGGTCTGACCATTTCAGACTCGTCGAGGAGATCAGAAGATGTGTCTCATATCAGAAACACAATTTACTCAGCCTCGAGCCTGTGCGGAAAGATTTTATGCTCATCGTCTGTAAGAACGTTCTCCTCCATTTCAAGGAGGATGAAAGGATAACAGTCATCGAGATGTTTCATGACGCGCTGGTCGAAGGTGGCTTTTTTGCGACCGAACAGACACAGAAGATGCCAAAAGAACTCGAGAGCATCTTTGAGCCCGTGGTATCGAACGCGCAGTTGTTCCGGAAGGTAGGATAACAATCATGGTGTCAAGGTTGGAGACGATCTTTCCTGATGACTGGCAGCATATTCTAAATGTCTATAAAGATTTTATATATTCCACAGGATGTTCAACCGTCAATGAAAACCTTCTGCTCACATTGCTTGAAATCGGGGTGAGATTCGGAGAGAGACTATCACGGTTGCATCCGGATGGATCTGTTGAGATTGGCTGCGGTCTGGCGATTCCCTCACTAACTCTTGCAAGATTGAGTCATACTGGAGGAAGGGCTGTTGACATAGACCCAAAGGTTCTCTCGTACGCTGAAACTATACGAGATCGTCTGGGATGTAATCTGGAGTTTCAATGTCGTGATGTTTTCGGGGATCGGCCCGAGTTGCAGAAAGGCGAGCTCTTGATCGCAGAGAAACCTGCAAGCTACAAAAAGAACATCCTGGAAGTGGAATATAATATAAGAAACTGGTGCGTGATCGAAGGTCATAACCTTGCAGTGATCCCCTCATTTATGGATACCGATACCCTGATCTCCTATTCTGAGCGATGTGAAAAACATGAAAAGAGACTCAGACAGGTGGGCTTTAAGGTAGAGAACAGACAGATATGTGAGCAGTTGCCATTCAGGTGGTTGATCGCAACCAAATAGGGGAAATCGTCTCATGAAGGTTTTGAACCTTACCAGTGACAGCAAGATGTACACATCCAACGTCTATCTCATCACAGGAACATGGAACGCTATCGACGATCTCAATACGCTGGTAGACGTGGGCAGAGACCCATCCGTGATCGAAAAGATAAATAATGCTTCGACAGGCGTGGGCAAAAAGCGAGTGGAGCAGGTTGTCCTGACCCATAGCCACTATGATCA
>JAYEGV010000034.1:3428-14639 GCA_034659235.1 Methanobacteriota archaeon | reverse complement strand
ATTTCTTACTCGCAAACTTTTCACAAAAGTTTGATCAAAAACTGTAACCCCTCCCGAAGGGCAGTTTTTACTCGATTTTTTGTGAAAAAATCGTGTAAAAAATCGGTTTCAACGACCCAGCCCGAACTCGCGATGCAGCGCCCGTACTGCTTTTTTTGCGCCCTCGCTTCGCACCACAAACGAGATGTTATGCTCGGAAGAGCCCTGACTGATCATGATCACATTGATGCCATTATCTCCCATCGCGGTAAAGACGCGTGCAGCAACACCAGGTATGCCAGCCATGCCTGCACCAACCACGGTGATCGCGCTGACATCTGCGTTCGTTGTTAACTCACGTATCACCCCATTTCGAAACTCGGATTGTATGGCATCTACAGCGAGGTTAAGATGCGATTCCTCAACAACGATGGAGATGTTCGCTTCCGATGAGCCCTGACTGATCATGGTGATGTTCACACCGGCGTTCGCGAGCGCGCCAAATACGCGTGCAGCAACCCCGATGGTGCCGACCATGCCTGCGCCAGAGATATTGATCAGAGCGATGTTCTCGATCACGGTGACCGCTTTTACGACCTCTCTTCCCTGCTTCTGATCCTTCACCACAAGCGTGCCAGTGAAATCCGGATCAAAGGTGTTTAACACCCTCACAGGAATATCATGCCTGATCGCCGGTTCGATTGCACGCGGATGTAGCACCTTTGCGCCAAAGTACGAGAGTTCCATCACTTCGATGTATGAGATCAGCGGGATGGTGCGCGCCTCTGGCACGATCTTGGGATCGGAGGTCATAATGCCGGAAACCTCCTTCCAGAACCATATCTCATCTGCATGGATCGCAGCGCCGATCAACGAGGCTGAAAAATCAGATCCACCGCGTCCAAGCGTTGTTGTGATTCCTGATTCGTCCTCTCCGATAAATCCGGCGACAACCGGCACGCATCTATCAATCAGCGGAACCAATTTCCGGCATACCCGCTCATAAGTATTTTCGAGTGGTTTTGCTGCTCCATGTTCGCTGTTGGTTATGATTCCAGCCTCACCCCCAGTGAGGTGTATCGAAGGCATGCCGATCGATCGTATCGCTCCTGATAATATCGGTGCTGCAAGCAATTCTCCATAAGAAGAGATGTAATCGCGGGAACGGGGAGTCAGCTCTCCAAGATAACATATTCCTGTTAAAGCCTGCTCAAGTTCATGGATTCGATTGTCCAGCTCGTCTGATACCTGATACCTGATCATCTCATCGTTGATTGCGATATTCGCTGCATTATTATGCAGATTACGGAGGTACGCAATCAGTTCATGGACCGCCTCGATCTTTCCCGAATCCGCTACCGTGTCAGCCCGCTCCAGCAGATGATCGGTTATGTCCTTGAGCGCAGAGGTTACAACGACCAGTTCATGCTCTCGATAACGGTTTATCAACTCGGCAACCCATTTTATCTTATCGCCGTCTGCTATCGAGGCGCCTCCGAATTTCATGACCAGTCGCATGTTTCATCTTATGAGGAAATGCTTATTGAAAAAGATAGCGGTTGATCTTCCGTAAGCGATATAAGATATGTGATCATTTCCATGACCATGCTTCTTCACGATCTTCTGGACATCGATTGCGCAGAGGCTGTGTATCTCATAGAGCACAGTTTCTGCGACCAGAAGCGATGTGAATTAACAGAACATCACCTTTCAGAGATCGTCAGATCGGAAATACCATTTAATGATGTGATCCAGGTAAAAAACCAGGATGAGTTGATCGGGATTGCCGTTCTTATGCATTCGGAGGGTCAGGATTTCCGGACGGTCTTCGTCAATGTGATACGCAAGAGTCCTGATTTCGCAGATCATGCAATGAGACTGTGTGAACATGCAGATAACGTTCGCATCGTGGAAACAACAGGTTCGCAATTCATTGATGCAGTAATCGAATATTATTCGATCATGCTTGTGAATCGGATGCTGTGTGATCGATGCATACATAAAAAAAAGAGTTTTTCAGAGATATTTTCAGAATCTCGTGTACACAGGCTCATAATACTCTTAACAGGAATCGAACAATCCGAAGGAATCGATTTTGCAGACGTGGATGCGATCGAGATATGCTGCGGCAACGGGATGGCAACGATTGCGCTCCGTGAACTGAACTGCGATCCGTTGTGTCTGGATTCTGACCGATGCGCCATCTGCGAGGGGCTCGAACATGGCGTGCTTGCCCCGCATCGGTCGGTGGTACTGGATGCAACCGAACTCTCGCAGTTCTTTTTTGCCGGTACATTTGACTGTGTCACCGGATTCATGCTCGGTGCGATCTATCCGTTCAATAAGGATCTCTGGATGCGAATCATGTCAGAATCTGCTATTTTGCTGCGTGAAAATGGATTGCTCATCTTCACAGTCCATAGGAATGAAGAGATTCTCATCTTAAAAGAGGTTCTGGATGAGCTTGGTATGAGCGGGAGGATTATTGATAATCGGGACGATGCAGGGATGTATGATCAGTGGGTGTATGTTGGGCGAAATAAATCAAAGCCGACCATTTCGTAACATCCCTGTTGCGATATATCGATCGTGTCTGTATTTATTCGGATTCTTCTTCAAAACCTAATTTTTTTAGGGTAGATTATTTATGTACCTAGATGCCACAGATGTGGATTAGGATAACCTAATACAGGTGGATAACATGAGATATCTGGTTCATAGAATCGCAAGATGTATCGCGGCTACCATTGCAGGTGGAAAACCAGCAACGCTGATGAACATCTCCAATGAGTATGGTAGGCTGCTGGACGTATGGGACCGTTATAAGGCAGGCATCTTTATCGGATCTGAAATCGATTATTATGAGTTGAAAAGGACTGATAAAAATGCGGTTGTTCTGTTTTTCAATCATAATCGGTTGAACGAACTGTTGAAAGACGAATCAGTGATGAAATTCCTGTCTGAATGCGGATATGAGTCTAATTCCATCGACCATGTATTGAAGATGCTCGGGCACAGGTATACAACCGGCAGATGCCCTCCGGAGATCGGAATATTTCTCGGTATTCCGATGAAGGATGTTAAAGGGTTTATGGGACTTAATTCTCTCCGAAACACAAAATGCGGCATGTGGCAGATATATGGGGACCCTGAAGTATCGGAAAAGAGGATGGACGAATACCGCCGTGCAAGGAAGATGATAATTAAAAGGCTCTTTTCAGGAGAAGACCCTGTCAACATCATCAGAGGAGTAGAATTAGGTTTTTTAAATAAACCTAGCTTTTCTAGGGAAGGTTATTTGCACACCTAGGAATACACTATAGGATCAGACCTACGAGGTCAATAAATCCAAAAAGGAGGTATATAAAATGAACTCGTTAATGGATGTGGAATCTGAGACCACTGTGACCGTTAAGGATATCACAGGTGGTCTGGATATCAAGCAGCACCTTGAGGAGCTTGGGGTAAAGGAAGGGGTTAAACTTGATGTGGTTGCAACCGAGCCGGTGCATGCGCACTGGGGACCCATTTCTCTGGCAGTAGGTGATCAGAAAGTGGTCATAGCTCGTGGATGGGCTGATAAGGTATATGTGGAGAAGGGCGGAGAGACGCTTCCGCTACTGAGACTGGAAAAAGGAGATAAAGGAACAGTCAAAACGATTGAAGGCGGAAAGGAATTCGAAGGTTTTCTCTCCGAATGCGGCATCGTAAAAGAGAGCGAACTGACATTCCTGACCCATCTTCCGGATCGTACCATGGTACTTGCGGTCGAGGGTGAAGAGATGAGAATGGGCGAGGGTCAGGCATCGAAGGTCTTTGTGACCAGGGAAGGGATATCCACCCAGATCAACTATCTGGAAGATGGTGAAAAGGCTACGGTAGAACGGATTACTGGTGGAACCCATCTGAAAGAGAAGTTTGGACAACTCGGGCTCAACGAAGGAGCTGAGATAACCCTGCTCAGAAAAGAGACGGTAGCCCCGACTCCCAAGAAAGGTACCTACATACTTGCCAGGATAGGAGAACAACTGGTCACAATCGGTCATGGTCTGGCTGAAAAGGTGCTGGTCGAGTAGATACACACGAGCCCGATTCTAGATCGGGCTCACGTATCAGTGGGGTATATCATGTCAGAAAGAAAGATTTGGGAATTTAAGAATCAAACGATATGTACGATTATAGGTCTTGCCTTCGATGAAAAGGAACTGGGTTCGATCTTCAAGAAATTAAAACTGGATCAGGACCATGCTACGCCTTATGAGATGCATGGTGGCTTGGTCGGAGCGTGCGATACCCAGAACCGAACATCCAGACAACTGGATAAGATACTGAAGGATCGATTCAGACGATATAAGAAAGAACTCGAACGCATTCCCCAGGAGGAAATTTATAAATATATAGAGAATGGAAATGGTAAGAACATTCCTCTTCCTGCTCTTGTCTGGTTTGCTGTGCGGAATCAGCACGAAGAGATCGATAAGATCGAGGCAGGAGTTTTTGCTGCCGTACATCTATATGAGCATCGGGCATCGAGATTCTATGATACGCTCCGGAGAGCACTGCCCGATGGTATGCCAGAGCATGTCCTGAACGAATTGAACGATGTTGTAACATCGAATGAGAAACTTCAGACAAAGTGCAATAGATTGGAACGAAAAAGAGAGCAATTGAAATCAGAGATTGAATCCGTTAAAGAGGATAGATCAAAGATCAATGCCGCGCTACAGGAGCAGAAGCAATTGAACAGACGATTGCGAGAGGAGTTTGAGAAAGCAGGCGGCGAGAACACGCTTGATCAAATCGACAATCTGAAAAAGGAGATCGATCTTCTGACTGAAGAAGTGATGAGATTGACCGGTGAGATGCTGAAACGAGATCGAAGTGTTGTTGCGACACCAAACATCGAATTTACGGATATCGGGCATGTTCCTGAGTTAGATATCGAAGATAAAGGAGAAAATCTCGATTTAAATGGCATAAGAGTGGCTTATGTCGGCGGAGTGGAATCGCTCATGCAGCACTATAAGGATGTGGTTGAGTCATTTGGTGGTACATTCTGCTACCACTGCGGGCGGTGCATACAGGGGAGAAGGGAGATAGAGACGCTTGTCGATAAGACGGATATGATATTCTGTCCTGTGGATATAAACAGTCATAACGCATGCAGATACGTCAAGAAGGCATGTAAATTGAGGAATAAACCCTGCCATTTCCTGCGCAGTTCGAGTATCAGCATGCTCATCAGAGAACTGGAGAATCATGTTGACCAACCTGATATAGCGCCTGATACAGCGTCAGCACAGGATTAGCGTTGATCATAGCCGGTACAATCTGCCAGCCCATGCCACCTTGATAGCAATATTCTCCGGATCTCCATCCACATCGATTCTCTTCTCGATTACAGGCGTATCCATGCCTGCAAGAATCTTCCTTGCAAGAGGAAGATCACCGCCAGCGATTGTCATCTTGATCCGATCATCTACCATCAACTGAAGTTTTTCTTGCACTTTTTTTATATGATACTCGATATCCTGATCCCGACCGCGCTCGAATCTCCGCTGGCTCCACCCACCCTTGGTATGCTTTGCCTGAACACCGGTACGCACGATATCGGCATGGACATCGGATCCCTCAACGATTCCGACAACGGTGCGTCCGGCATGCGCATACACCACGCAGATGATTGGTTCATACGCCAGCATTTCTTTCAAAGGATTTAAATCCAGTAGATCGTCTGTTATCCATTCCGATTTCTCAATTCTGAAAGGAGGCACAATAGCAAGCGAAATGCAGTGATCTTCATCATAAAATAATACTTTTCCATTATATGATTTAATCTGATCGAATAGATATATGCAATTTTTGTCAATAAAATCCCCAAACTCAAAATCGGATATTCTTGTATTCATATTAAAATAAATCGAATGAAGAGTTCCGGATTGTGACCGTATCGAACTCAATTCAACCACAATATCTTCCAAACTTTTCTTATTTAATAAATATGTTCCACTGAACGTGATATTTTTAGATGCTTCCTCTCTGAGCGTTGTCAGTTCATTTTCAAGCGTTGTTATTCGTTGCTGAGCGCGATTCAGCATCTCTTCGACCTCCTGTTTTCTTGCGATCGCAATTTTTGTCTTCTCAATCCTTTTATCCAGTTTTGTTTCCAATTTCTGGTTATCCGCACGTAGTTCCTCGACCTGCTGTTGTAGTTCGCTGATTTGAGTTTTATATTTTTTATTTGCAAATAAATCAAAGAGTTGTGTCATCGCTGTCTTATTAATATTTGATACTATATAAAGTGTATGCAATTCAGTAGCTAACATTTTTAGATCGTACCAAGTTTTACCGCAGAGTGCGCAGAGGCGTCAGAAAACCCAGCACGAATTAAAACAGTCTTAAAACTCTGCGTTCTCCGCGTTCTCTGCGGTTAGAATTATTGAATTAGGTGTTCGGTAGATGTGGATAGTGTAAAAGTGTTAGTTACTGAAGTGTATGCAATAAGCTTGTGGTGGGTGCTGAAGAACCGACGAGACTGATAAGAAAATCCGGAAAGCCAGTTCCGGTATGTAGCTGTGTGCCGGAAGACCGAGAAGGTTTATAAGGATGTTTAGAAATCAGATTAAGAAAATAAAAGATGATGCGGTAATAAATAGAGTTAAAGATGAGTTTAAAGCACTGCTGAAAGACCCAACTCTTGGAAAGCCACTCAGATACTCGTTGAAAGGGTTCAGATCGATAAGAATCGGAAAGTACAGGTTAATTTATGCAATCCTCAGGGATGTGGTAAGATATACGCGCTTGAACAGGGAAAAGGGGTTTACAAATGATAGTTCAAAGATACTTGTTTAGCGTTCGCAGGACGATTTTTTCATCACTTTCTGGAACTTCCTAAATTATATCTACTATCGATTCCAATACAATAACATCTATTTCCGGGCTTAATTTTTTGAAATCCGAATCCATTGTAACGATGGTTGCCCCTTCCTGCTTTGCTACGGCAGCCAGCAACAAATCCGCTGCACCCATGCCGCTGTATCTGCTTCCGATTTCAATGGCAAGTTTATGTAATTGTTCATCCTCGTAGATCACGTTCCATACAGAGTCATGGACTGTATCCAATACTTCCATGGCAACATCAAATCCCTCGGTTTTGGCTATCCAGACCAGATGTTCTGTCAAGATTATACGGGGTATCACCAATGTCTCCCCGTCTTCTACATCAAGGAAATACCGTGTGATTGTTTGGATCGATGGATGGGTCATTATTCGCTGAACAGACGGATCGTTTAGATTGCGCCAAACCTGATAGATATTGGTGTCAAAAGCGTAAGTCATTTCTACACCGGCATATCCTTTTTGCCTGCTCTGTCGATGCTGCGCTCAAATATCAATGACTTTTTGAGTGTGCCTTCTTCAACATTCTTGCGTTGGAGGTCAAACACGCTATGTTTTCGTTTTTTCAGTACAATGGTGTCGCCACTGATTCCTACAATCAATTTGTCGTATGGACTGATGCCGATTTTATCCTGTAATTCATGAGGCAGCAGTATCCGTCCACAGTCATCTACCTGAACAATCTCTGCAACTTTGGATATCATATCATCAGTTTCCTCCAATCTGCGGTCTTTTATCCCATCTCTTATAAATATTTACATCACGCTCATATATATAGATCTGTCGAAGTGTGCCGCTTCGCGGAGGCTCTTAAATCATTTCACCACCACACTTGCATCAGAGACAGATCATAATTCGGCTTCTAAACAACCACAACACCTTTACAACCCACCCCCACAATAAAACCCAGCAATGCATCAAACCATTCTCGGAATCGAGGGCACAGCGTGGAACCTCTCCGCAGGAATCGTAACAAGAGAAGAGGTCCTTGCAGAGGCGACCGCGACATATCGTCCGAAGACCGGCGGGATTCATCCGAGAGAGGCGGCGCAGCACCATGCTTCCCACATCGCGTCCGTGATCAAAAAGGCGATCGAGTCAGCAGGGGCTGTGCATATCGATGGCATCGCATTCTCGCAGGGACCCGGAATGGGACCATGTCTCAGAACGGTAGCAACCGCGGCACGCGCCCTATCGCTCTCGCTCAATGTTCCTCTGATCGGCGTCAACCACTGTGTTGCACACATCGAGGTTGGGCGGTGGCAATGTCATGTAGAGGATCCGGTTACGCTGTATGTCAGCGGCGCAAACTCACAGGTGCTCGCATATCGGAATGGGAGATACCGCATATTCGGAGAGACGCTTGATATCGGTATAGGAAACGCGCTCGACAAATTCGCAAGACACGCTGGTTTTTCGCATCCGGGCGGACCAAGAATCGAGAGCGAGGCACTGGATGCAAAGAAATATATTCCGCTGCCTTATGTGGTGAAAGGAATGGATTTCTCATTTTCCGGACTTACGACTGCTGCAAAGGAGGCGCTCAACAAATATTCGCTTGCTGACGTTTGTTTTTCGCTGCAGGAGACTGCATTCGCCATGATTGTCGAAGTTACCGAGCGTGCGGTTGCGCACACAGGAAAAAGTGATGTGCTGCTTGCAGGCGGCGTTGGTGCAAACACGCGTCTTCGCGAGATGCTTGAGATGATGTGTAAGGATCGCGGCGCAAGATTCCATGTTCCTGAAAAGAGGTTTATGGGGGACAATGGCGTGATGATCGCATACACTGGACTGTTGATGCTGGAGAGCAGCGAACCATTGCAGATCGAGGATTCTATGGTGATACCGGATTATCGACCGGATCAGGTCGAGGTGACATGGAGATGCTAAAATACTTTTTTGTATACAATAAATACGGCAGCAGTCTGCCGTGTATCAGCCGCTGATATCCGTTACATGCGCGTTTTAGAACAAGCACAGCACCGCAATCCTTCCGATCGATTGTAAGTGGAAACATCGACGAATATGCCGGTTCATCAGTCTTTGATATCATCAGTGGCACATTGTCGATTGTCCTTGAAACGCCTGCAAACGCTGTGAATTCCGAATAGTATGTGTCAGACCATCCGGTATTGAATACCTGCATGTATGCTCCATAATTTCCAATTTCATCGATTTTAATGCGGATTTTTGATCCATTAAATGTTTTATTAAAGATAATATATCCGTTATCCTTTTCTATGCGCAAATATGACTGCATAACATCATCGGAATAAATAAAAAAGTCAGACTCCTCTCCAACCTCGAGTCCTGCTATCTGAAACCGTTCGATGAGAGGTTTCCATTGCACATCATAAGATGCCGTTACGGTGGTTCTGTTACTTGACCGGATTCTCATACAATTTCTGCCGCATACCAGCGAATCGATCGCATGTTCAGATCCATTTATAAAATATGTAACATTATTAATAATTATCTCGGTATCTGTATCATGGCAGCTCGTATACAACATCTGGTCTTCAGGATTGAGATCCCCCTCGATGAAAAAGGTTAATTCTGCATCGTCAAAACATGTCAGTGAAGATTCAGTTTGTGAGTATCCAAGATAACCAATGGCAATCGCAATCCCGGCATATACACATAGCATGATCAGGTTTTTGAGTGCAATAACTCCCGCATCCGACGACATAGCCATAATATATATCGTCACACACACTATAAGTATACGTACATAGCCCCGTAGGGTAGCGGTCAAGCCTGCAGGTCCTTGGAACCTGCGACGGCGGTTCAAATCCGCCCGGGGCTATTTCAAGCGATACGATTATATGTGGTACCATGTAATATCGTGGAATGATTGATATGCTATCGGTAAATGAACAGGCACTGGACATCGTGGATGATATGATTGACTGGAGCGAGGAGTTCAAGATCAAAGCGCATACGCTTGACAACGGATCCACAGTAATCGACTGCGGTGTCGAGGTTTCCGGAAGCTATGAAGCCGGACTCGCATTTACCGAGGTGTGCATGGGCGGACTCGGAACGGCATCGCTTGGCGTGCGCAGGGTCGGCAATGTGCCTCTATCATTTATCGAGGTTACAACTGATCATCCATGCATCGCATGTCTTGGTGCACAGACCGCGGGCTGGCAGATCGGTGTCGAGAAGTATGTTGCTATGGGTTCCGGACCAGCGCGTGCGCTTGCACAGAAGCCAAAAAATCTCTTTGATCGAATAACATATCATGATGATACCGACTGCGCGATAGTTGCGCTCGAGTCGGACAAACTGCCGGATGAACGAGTTATGCAGTTCATCGCAGACGAATGCAGGGTTGATGTTGAGCAGGTCTTTGCGCTGGTCGCACCAACCGCATGTCTCGTTGGTTCAATCCAGGTATCCGGGCGCGTGATCGAATCAGGAATTCGCAGGTTGGATGAACTTGGATTCGATACGAGAAAGATTGAACATGCAACAGGAACGGCACCGATCGCTCCTGTAATACATGATGAGATGCGTGCAATAGGTGTGACAAACGACAGTATCATCTACTATGGATCAGTGGTGCTTACAACCGATGGATTCGATGAGGAGATATTCAAACAGGTGCCTGCAAGGACGTCAAATAACTATGGCAAGCCTTTTTATAAAACGTTCGAGGGCGCAGGATATGAGTTTTCCAATATCGACATGGATATCTTCGCACCAGCCGAGATAACAGTTAATGACCTTGATACTGGAAAGACATACCATACCGGATATCTGAGCGAGGATGTGATCCTCGAATCATACGAGATCAGTGGAATTTAATCTATTTGAGGAGTTATCTTGTTTCCAACAAAGAAAGTTCAGAGCATGATCGGGTCCAGCGTACAGGTTGAGATGAAAGGCGACAAACACCTCCTCGAAGGTGTGCTCGAGAGCGTGGATGACTATCTGAACCTGCATCTACTGGATACCGTTGAAATTGCTGATGGAGAACGGCTGCGTTCTCTCGGCTCGGTCGTTCTTCGCGGTAACAACATCATCCTGATCATCCCTGTTGAATAGGAGATGGCGTTTGATGGAAGAGATCGAAGAACGCGCACTGGAATTGATACGCCGCAGCAGCGATGGGATACTGCAGAACCGGTTATGGAAGGAACTGGAGATCGATAGCAGAAGATGCACGCGCATCATTCGCAAGTTGCTGGACGCAGCAATGGTTGAACGAGAGTCGGTGGTGGCGGATGGCGTTCGGACATATCGGATCAGGTTCACTGGTGAAACCAGAAAGTTCGAACTGCTGATCGCCGGAGAACTGTTTGATCCGTGTGTCGGATGCATCGATGAATG
>JAYEGV010000034.1:0-3328 GCA_034659235.1 Methanobacteriota archaeon | reverse complement strand
ATCAATGCTGAGGAGCTTGAGGTAACACCATCCGAACTTGTGAAAAAGTATCATGATCACTTTGATCAGACATTCAAGTCATTAAACATCATATTCGATAAATTCGGAAGCACGGAATCACAGACAAACCATAATCGCACCACAGAAATCGTGAATGCGCTGATCGATAATGGTTATGTCTTTGCAAAGGAGATCGAACTTGCATACTGCCCGACATGCAACAGATTTCTGCCTGACCGGTACGTCGAAGGGATATGCCCTGAGTGCGGCGCGATAGCAAGAGGCGATGAATGCGATCAGGGCTGCGGCAGGCATCTCGAGCCAGGGGAGATCCTTGAGCCGGTATGTAAGATATGCAGAAGCAAGGCAGAATACAGGGTGCAGGAGCATTTCTTTTTCAGATTATCAGAATTCAAAGGTTTTCTTTCGGATTATCTTGATAGACTTGAAGGGACATCAAATGCAAGGAATTATGCAAAGGGATGGATCGATAAAGAACTGAATGACTGGTGCATCACCAGAAATCTTGAATGGGGTGTTAGGTTTCCCGGTCACGATGAACTGGTGGTCTATGTCTGGGTGGATGCTCCGATCGGTTATATCTCGTTCACAGAAGAATGGGCAAACGAGCATGGATTGGACTGGAAGGAGTACTGGATGAATCCGGACGGAGATACCGACATCATCCATTTCATCGGCGGAGATATCATATACCATCACTGTATCTTCTGGCCCGCTCTCTTAAAAGGGGCCGGATACACGCTTCCAAGAGCGGTTGTCGCATCCGGAATGGTTAAGATTGGAGATAAAACATTTTCGAAGAGCAGAGGGTACGTTGTCTGGGTAAATGATGACTATCTTGATAAAGGATTCCACCCGGACCTTTTGAGGTATTATCTTGCGAGTTATACCTCGCATACAAAGGAACTGAACTTCTCATGGAAGATTCTTCGGGAGAAGGTGAATAACGAACTCGTAGGAACGCTCGGCAATTTCATCTACCGCACATTACTGTTCGCGCACAAGAACTTTGGCGCAGTTCCGGATGGAGAGATCGACCCTGAGGTCACGAGGAATATCGATGATGCGAGGAATGCGATGATCGGTTATTTCAATGAATATGAGTTCAAACAGGGCATCGATTCCGCGATGAACCTTGCATCATTCGGCAATGTTTATTTCCAGTCGAATGAGCCATGGAAACTGATAAAAACAGATATATCTGGTGCAGGAAAGGTGATCAGAAACTGCCTTCAGATCGCAAAAGCACTGGCTGTACTCTTTGAGCCAGTGATGCCTGTGATAGCGCATAATGCATGGAATCAGCTCGGGATGGTTGCGGAACTCGCCAATACGCCTTATGATGAAGTGATAACAGAGATCAAGGTGGGACAATCACTTCCCAAACCAGCGATGCTGTTTGCAAAGATCGAGGATTCGAAAATGCTGGAAATGGAACAGATTCTTGAAGATCGAGTCCGGATGGCAGCAAAGAAGAAAAACATCTCTTACGAGGAGTTTTCAGAACTGGATATCCGCGTTGGTACGATCGTACTGGCTGAACCGATCAGGAAATCGAAGAAACTGCTGAGACTGCTCGTTGATCTTGGTGAGAATCGGGATCGTCAGATAGTTGCTGGTATTGCGCAGACCCACAATCCGGATGATCTGGTCGGAAGACAGGTTGTGGTGCTTGCAAACATGCTGCCTGCCACATTATTTGGTGTCGAATCTAAGGGGATGATCCTTGCAGCCGATCACGATGGAGTAGCGCTGCTCATGCCTGAGCGCAAGATTCCGGCAGGAACCGCGGTGCGGTAATAGAAGGACTTACTCAGGTAAGGTATGGTCGCTTTGTACAACCACAAGATTACACAGATTTCCACGAGATTTCTGTGTTAATCTCGTGTAATCTCGTGGTTTTATGCGGATTTCCACACGATATTGAGCATGTTCTAATAGAGGGCGTATTCGATCACAGAACGTCTTGTGGAGCTTGAAAATGGCAGAGAATCTCTCTCGCAATCGCATCCCTGTTATCTTTCGTGACAGTGATCACATCGAACTCCTCCCTGATCAATTCCACCAGAGGATGATGCGATCGCTGGTGAAGCACGACGAGCATATCCTTATCCGATGCCAGTGCCCGCTCCACAGTCCGGATGAACCGCTGTGATCTCAGTTCCATTGGCGCAATCTCATCGATTATGATCAGGTCAGAATCCATGGCATTCTCGATCGCTCTTACGCCGATCTCACTTAGATCGTGCACATTGACATGATATTTCCCAATCTTTGGTCCATGTCCACTTATATGGGCAAGCACTCCTTTTTCACCTGTTTTCAGATCAAGCAGTTCAAAACCAACCCGCTTACCATCTTCGATGATATCAGAGCAGAGCATGCCACCGATGTTGCAGTCCAGCAGATCGATCACCTGTCTGCAGACCGTTGTCTTCCCGATCCTTGGTTGACCTGTGATCGCTATTCTTGTGCTCATCACTTAGATTCCGGTTACCAGATCCATGAGCGCTTTTTTTGGTTCATGAGCCCGGATGATCCCGGATGCGAGCAGTACACCAACTGTTCCGAGCTTTAGTGCTGCTGCCATATCCTCGCCCTTTGATATACCCGCGCCGCAAAGCACCTGTACCTCAGGATCGATTCCCAGAACACCGTCCACTGCACCGGAAACAATCTCCGGGTCGGCTTTTGATACAGGTATACCTGTACCGATCAACTCTGGCGGTTCGATCGCAACAAAATCCGGCTTCAGTGCTGCAGATGCTCTTGTGGTTGCGATGTTGTTGCTGCACACGATCGTTCTAAGATCGGTGCGACGTGCCGCGCAAATTGCAGCATCGATATCAGCAAGCGTGAGTCTGCGTTCCGAGTGATTGATCAATGTTCCGATGGCACCTGCATCGCGTACGGATTCCGCAAGGACAGACCCGGTGTGACTGCCTGCATCTATACAATCGATGTGCTGTGCAAACACCGGAATGCCGGTCTCTGCTACTACACGGATGTCTGATGGTTGAGGCACTGCTATGATCGACACCCCGGTCTCTTTTTTGACATCCTCACATATCTCAGCAATACGAACGGCATTTCTGCCTGTTGCTTCCATATACGTCTTGAAGTTCAATACCACCAGTGGAGTTTTCATCTGTTCCATCATGCAATCTCCTGTTGAATCAGGGATTGTTTAAAACTATCGATCTCATCGTTGAGCATACATACATTCTCCCTGAACAACGTTGTGCCAGGGGTATAGAACTCGCATCGAACATCAACACCACTGTCATCACTGGAGATCAGTACTACC
>JAYEGV010000033.1:0-2874 GCA_034659235.1 Methanobacteriota archaeon | reverse complement strand
AAAAAACTTGAAGTGTCACCCAACGGAAAGGCTAAAAACAGATCAACTTCTCAAAGGTGAGTTGTTACGATCAATGTTGTGTGCAACTGCATGTTATAAGAACCATGAAAGCAAAAACATTATTTGACTTACATTCGCAAATATATTATCTGAATGGGGATGAGATAGATGGCGAGGGTTAATACAGAAGAAGATATTCGGATTGCTCTTTTCAGCATGGAGATCGGTATAGATCATAAGATGCCGACCTACGGCGGAGGGCTTGGGATTTTAGCAGGTGATATCCTGAGGTCATGCGCTGATATGAGCGTCCCGATTGTAGCGGTCACACTCGCCATTAATAAAGGCAGTGTAGTTCAGAGATTGGATGATGAGGGTAATCAAATCGAATTGCCGGCGGATTGGAGGATCGATGATTTCACAACACTCATGGCGCCCAAGGTATCCGTACCTATTGAGGATAGGGCGGTAAAAATTCAGGCGTGGAAATACCTTATGACTGGTATAGGGGGCTATCAGGTACCAGTATACTTCCTTGATACCAACCTTTTTGAAAATAGCACCTCTGATAGAGAGATCACCTATTATCTCTATGGGGGCGATGAGAGATACCGATTGTTACAGGAGATAGTTCTCGGAATCGGCGGTGTACGTATGCTCGAGGCGTTGGGCTACACAAACATCCGGAAACATCACATGAATGAAGGGCACTCCGCATTAGTCACTCTGGAACTGATAAAGAAGATGAAAGAGGATAATCCGGAATATAAAGATGAGCAGATCATCGAGTCAGTGCGTAAAAAGTGCATCTTTACAACCCACACCCCGGTTCAGGCAGGTCACGACAGGTTCCCGGCTCCACTGGCAAAGAGCCTTCTCAGAGGATTTGGAAATGGCGAAATAGATGAGATTTGTCATGAAAATGAATTGAATATGACCTTACTCGCATTGGAATACAGCGAATATATAAACGGTGTAGCAAAGAAACATGGAGAAATCTCCAGGAATATGTTTCCCGGTTATCCGATTGATTCGATAACCAACGGTGTGCATCATGTATTCTGGACTTCAGAACCTTTTCGTAAGTTGTATGATAAGTGTATCGGTGGTTGGAGAAAGGATCCATTTGATCTGAGGTATGCGATCTCAATACCAAAAGAGAAGATTGTACAGGCTCACGCAGAGGCAAAAAGGCTGCTAATCGATCTCGTAAACGCAAGGCACGGTATAGGAATGGACTATGATACCTTCACCCTGGGTTTTGCAAGAAGAGCTACAAGGTATAAGCGACCCGACCTTCTGTTCAGTAATCCGGATAGGCTGGTGAACATTGCGAAGAATACAGGACCGATTCAGATCATCCTTGCAGGGAAAGCGCATCCCAAGGATACAGAAGGAAAGGAACTGATAAAAAGTATCTTTGGGGATATAAAAAGATTAAAAGACGATATAAAGGTTGTATTCCTCGAAAATTACGATATGGAACTTGCGAAGTTTATCATCTCAGGTGTGGATGTCTGGCTTAATACACCAAAAAGACCTCTCGAAGCATCAGGCACCAGTGGAATGAAAGCGTGTCTTAACGGCGTTCCCAGCTTGAGTATACTGGATGGATGGTGGCTGGAAGGTTGTATAGAGTGTGTAACAGGATGGGCGATTGGATCAGTTGATGCGGATCAATCGGATGATTTTAAAGATGCAGAAGACCTTTATGACAAATTGGAACGGGTGATACTGCCAATGTTCCATGACAATAAGTGTGCATGGGCTCGAATCATGCGGTATGCGATTGCATTTAATTCTTCGTTCTTCAATTCGCATAGAATGGTTCAACAGTACCTGCTGAATGCGTATTTTCCTTAAAAAACCAGTTTCGCAGCACATCGGATGCTATAATGATGGTCAGTATGCCAATCGGGATCAATGAGACGAATTGGTTGATGAAGTTCCACCACCGTACGGAATATTTACAAGAAGTGTGGTTTCGTGGATGGATTTGGGATTTGCTGGCGTTGAAAAAATCTCCTCTAAATCGCCAGGCACGAATGCGATCTATAAGTACAAAAAACATAGATAACCATAAACATGACCGTTCCGAAGAACCATCCGCGATACCATTCCCTGCGCATAAGAGAACGTCTGGTCGAAGGTGTCGCGGCAGGCATCGCCTCACAGGCAGGATTGATCGCGCACGGACGCGGTGAGGCATTCGATTATCTGATCGGAGAGCGCACAACCGTTTCTGCGATGCATGCAGCCGAAGCAGCAGTAGCAATGCTCCTTGCTGCAAAGCATCCTGTGCTCTCTGTAAATGGCAATGTTTCCGCGCTGGTGCCTGATGAGATCATCGAACTGGGCAGGATTTTAGGTGCGCAGATCGAGATAAACCTGTTTTACAGAACAGAAGAGCGGGTATGCGCGATTGCAGATCATCTGCGTGCGCACGGCGCATCCGATGTGCTTGGCGAACATCCTGATGCCTCGCTTCCTCTTGACCATCCCAGATCACTGGTATGTGAGAATGGCATCTATGGCGCTGATGTGGTACTGGTGCCGCTTGAGGATGGAGATCGATGTCAGGTGCTGGTTGGCATGGGGAAGTCTGTTATTGCCATCGATCTGAATCCGCTCTCGAGAACCGCACAAACAGCAACCATCACCATCGTCGATAATGTGGTTCGTGTGATTCCGAATATGATCAAACTCGCTTTTCAGATGAAGAATCTTTCTGGTGATCGACTGGTTGATGTTGTTTCGCGATATGATAACAAAGAGGTGCTGCAGACTGCGATTGAGGAGATTGTGACGCGTGATTTTTATCTATCGATATCATCAACAGATTGAGTTGATCGTAACAACTCACGTTTTAGAAAA
>JAYEGV010000032.1:0-14784 GCA_034659235.1 Methanobacteriota archaeon | reverse complement strand
TGTCCGAGCGATCGCTCATCTCCGAGAACGCCTGTTGCGAGATCATCTCCGACCATCGCAAATGCCTGCCATGTTTTATCGTAAAATCCCGCACCAATGAGTTCTTCTTCAACGATTGCGCCTGCATCGCGGCAGATTCTCAGTTTATCAGGCGTCACCTCTCCGATGATCCTTGCTGCAAGACCAGGACCCGGAAATGGATGGCGTTTGATGATACCGTCCGGAAGACCAAGTTTTTTTGCAACCGCCCGCACCTCATCCTTGTAGAGATCCCGTATCGGTTCGATCAACCGCAGTCTCATCTCAGCAGGCAGCGCCCCGACGTTATGATGTGATTTGATACGGGATGCGAGACCGGAGGTTGCTGCGCTCTCAACCCGATCCGGATAAATGGTACCCTGTGCTAAAAAATCAACACCCCTGATCCGGGTTGCAGCCTCCTCAAAGACGCTGATGAACTCACTGCCAATTACCTTTCGTTTCTCCTCAGGATCGCTGATATTGCGTAGCCTCTTCAAAAACCGATCTTTTGCATCGACAACCTCAAGATTGATCTTAAAATTATCTTTGAATGTGCGCACGATCTCTTCGGTTTCATTTTTCCGCATAAGACCGTTGTCAACATAAATACATGTCAATCGATCCCCGATTGCCCTGTTGAGCATAACAGCAACGGTTGCGGAATCAATGCCGCCACTCAAGCCAAGAATTACCTTGCCGCTGCCGACCGTCTCTCTGATCTCTTTTATCGCACTGTCGGCGAATGATTCCGGACTCCAATCCGCGTTGCAGCCACATATTCGAAAAAGAAAGTTTTTAAGCATGTTCTCACCTTTCCGGGTGTGTACCACCTCAGGATGGAACTGAATGCCATAAATACGTCCTTTTCTGAATGCTGCGACCGGCGAGCCGTCTGTGTGTGCGATGACATCAATATGTGGCGGCAGGCTTTCGACCAGATCTCCGTGCGACATCCAGACGGTCGTTCTCTCTTCGATTCCGCAGAAGAGATCTGTCGCATCATCCACAGAGAGTTCGGTCTTCCCGTATTCACGCATGCCTGCCTGTTTAATATCTCCGCCCATGATATGTGCGATCAATTGTGCTCCGTAGCAGATTCCAAGTATCGGGATGCCGAGATTAAATATTTCACGATCACATACAGGGGCATTCTCTGCATATACGCTGGAGGGACCCCCTGACAGGATGATCGCCCTTGGATTCATCTCTTTTATTGTCTCATGAGGTGTGGTGTGCGGGATCAGTTCGGCATATACCCCGAGATTTCTGCATCTTCGCACGATCAGGTGGCTATACTGCCCTCCGAAATCGATGACTGCTATGAGTTGTTTCTTCATGTTGATATCCCTGTGTCATGTTTCATTACGCATCGATGGCTTAATAAATTATCATACAATATTCTACAAGACATGATCGCAGTAATCGACTATGGGATGGGAAACCTCCGCAGCATCCATAATGCACTGATGAAAGTGGAGGGAAACCCGGTCATCGTATCAGATAAGAGAGACCTCTCAGATGCGGACGGTGTTGTTATTCCCGGTGTCGGATCGTTTGGTGATGCGATGCGCAACCTGACACCCTTTGCAGATAAATTATTCGATTTGATAGACTCGGGCATACCTCTGCTTGGAATCTGTATCGGAATGCAGGTTTTATTCGAGTGGAGCGAGGAGAGTGATTGCGCGGGATTTGAACTGATCGAAGGGAATGTTATCCGCCTCCCGGAGGGAGTCAAAGTTCCCCAGATGGGATGGAACGAGCTTACGATACACAACGACACAGATCTTCTTGCAGGAATCGATGATGGAGATTTTTTCTATTTTGTGCATTCATACTACTGCGTTCCCCGCGATCAGCAGACGATCGTTGCAACGACTGATTACGGTGTGGATATGGCTGCGGTTGTGGAGAAGGACAACATCCATGCGGTTCAGTTCCACCCGGAAAAATCAAGCAAGAAAGGACTTCTGATCCTGAAAAACTTCGTTGAGATGGTTGAATGTTAGCGAAAAGAATTATTCCGTGTCTTGACTGCGATCTCGGAGTTCCGCACGGCAGAGTCGTAAAAGGAATTCAGTTCAAGCAGATTCGATATGCAGGCATCCCATGGGAACTTGCTGAAGAGTATGATAGACAGGGCGCTGATGAACTGATCTTCCTTGACATCACCGCATCGCACGAACGAAGGGAGACGATGGCAACGGTTATCGAGAAGACCTGTGAGAACGTGTTCATGCCGCTTACGGTAGGCGGTGGCATCAGAAGCATCTCGGATGCCAGAAATGCCTTCAATGCTGGAGCAGATAAGGTTTCGATCAATACCGCAGCGCTCAAAAACCCGGATCTGATCGGCGAGATTGCGAAGTACTTCGGGACGCAGGCGTGCGTGATAGCGATCGATGCAAAGCGGAGATACGGATGTGAACGCGGTCGAGAGATAGTTGACACGCCAGATGGTGAATGCTGGTTCGAATGCTCATTCTACGGCGGAAGGGAGTTTACAGGCATAGATGCGATACAATGGGCAATAGAGGCAGAAGAGCGAGGCGCGGGAGACATAATGCTCACAAGTATGGACAGAGACGGTACAAAGGATGGATTCGACATCGAACTCACATCAGCGGTCAGCGACAGCGTGAACATTCCTGTGATCGCATCAGGAGGCTGCGGAAATCCTGAACACATTCTTGAGGTGCTAAAAGAGACGAATGCATCAGCAGCGCTTGCCGCGAGCATCTTCCACTTCAGAGAGTATACGATCTCTGATGTGAAGGAGTATCTGAGGAAGGGCGGGGTGCATGTCAGATTGTAGCGCGTGGAATCATCAGACCTTGCATTCGCATCCTCTTTCTCTCAGGATTTGGATTTGTTTCTCATACGAATCAACAAATTCGGTCTGTTTGGATTCTCCTGTTGCAAGTTTTGCATCCAGAGGCGTATGATGTTTGTATCCTCTTTTTGTCATCTCTAAAACCAGTTTTTCATGCCTCAAATACAGAGCTCTGAGTTTTCCCTTCCATCGCAGAGTTTCCGGATGGTTTGAATACGCCTTCTTGTCATTGGTTATTATCGACCATAGAGCGTGAAGTTCTCTATGTTCGCCAAGTAGATGATTGCGGCATAATTTTTCGGGAGGTATATCCCATATTCTCATAGTTTAGCAGATATCATCACCCAATCATCATCTCCACCGCCATAGCAAGCGATTCAGGAATCTCCAATACTGTCAGTTGATCGATTCCGGCGGTCGAATCAAGCGAGAGCGGCGTAATGGATATGTGCCTCAATGCAAGAGCATGCACATCGGTACCTGGATCATCATCCTGCACGAGATCGCCATCGATCCAGTAATACGGACGACCTCTTGGATCGTGTCTTCTATCTACAGAAGTTTTGAATATCTTTCTTGATAATCTGGTGATCTCGATCTCGGTATCAGCAGAAGCATTTCTCGGGATGTTGATGTTCAGCACATCCACACCCTCTGGAAAACCATGTCTGATTGAGTGTTTTGCGACTCTGTGAACCAGATCGACGCCAGCATCGAAATCATACTCATAATATCGTAGATCATCGAACTTCTCGCCCTGATCCACCACCTGAATCGATGCTGCTATCGTTGGGATGCCGTAACTGGCAGATTCAAGTGCAGCACCGATCGTTCCGGATGTTGTCACGGTATCGGTGCTGATATTCTCACCGATATTAAAACCCGATATGCACAGATCAGGGAGTTTATCCATGATAACAAAGATTGCAAGGATCACAGAATCAGCAGGCGTACCAGCGACTGCATAAGCTTTGAATGAGTCCAGTTCGATCTCAGACATCCTTAAAGGCGCGAAGACAGATACTGATCTTCCAACACCCGATTTCTGCGTCGATGGCGCTGAAACGATGATATTTCCGAGATCGCACACACTCTGGTATGCTGCCTTGATACCTGACGAGTAGACACCGTCATCATTGGTCACGAGTATCTCTGGCATTATTCTCATCCTATGTAGGAACTCGGCTCTTTTACCGGTACTCCACCCTTGAACTTCTCCTGCACACGCTGATAATGATCTGTTAGATCCGGACCTACTGCTGGTCTTACTTTCTGCGAAGCTTCCTCAAAATGCCGCATCTCGATATGATCAAGATCCTCGCGCATCGCAAGCATGCCAGCTTCTCTGCACAGCAGTTCGAGATCTGAGCCAACAAAACCCTCGGTCAGATCAGCAAGTTCGGCAAGATTCACTTCCGTTAACGGCATCTCTCTGGTATGGATCTGCAGGATCTCCTCTCTTCCGGATTTCGTTGGCACCCCTACATACACGAGTCTGTCAAACCTTCCGGACCTGATCAACGCCGGGTCAACGATGTCAGGACGGTTGGTAGCAGCGACCACGATCACTTCTCGCAGTGTCTGGAGACCGTCCAGTTCAGTCAGCAGTTGATTCAGTACACGGTCGGTAACCCTTGATGTGTCCATTCCACGAAGCGGCGCAAGCGCATCGAGTTCGTCGAAGAATACGATGGCGGGCGCAACCTGCTTTGCCTTCTTAAATGTCTCCCGAATCGCTTTTTCAGATTCCCCGACCCATTTTGATAGTAATTGGGGACCGCTCACGCTGATGAAATTGGCATTCGACTCGTTTGCAGCAGCCTTTGCAAGCAGGGTCTTTCCTGTGCCAGGTGGTCCGTATAACAGAACTCCTTTTGGCGGTATTATGCCCATTTTCTCGAACTTTTGCGGATTCTTGAGGGGCCATTCGATCACTTCCTGAATCTCCTGCCGCACAGCATCCAGCCCACCAACATCACCCCATGTGATGTGCGGAATCTCGACAAGAACCTCGCGCATCGCAGATGGCTCAATCTCACGCAACGCATCCTCGAAATCCTCTACTGTAACAGTCATCCCGTCCAGTATCTCTTTCGGAATCTCGTCGTCGTCGAGATTGATCTCTGGCAGATATCTGCGAAGCGTCTTCATGGCAGATTCTCTCGTCAGTGCAGAGAGATCTGCGCCAACGAAACCATGCGTGTTCTCTGCAATCTTATGTAACTCCACATCATCGGGAAGAGGCATTCCACGTACGTGGATCTGCAGTATCTCCATGCGATCATCCAGATCAGGAACACCTATCTCAACCTCTCTGTCGAATCTTCCAGGGCGGCGGAGCGCGGGATCGATCGCATTCACCCGATTCGTTGCCGCAATCACCACAACCTGTCCACGCTCCTCAAGACCATCCATCAACGATAACAACTGGGCAACCACTCTCCGTTCCACCTCTCCATAAACATCCTCTCTTTTTGGAGCGATGGAATCGATCTCATCGATAAAAATAATCGAAGGCGACTTTTCTTCAGCCTCCTCAAAAATATCTCGCAGTCTCTGCTCGCTTTCTCCATAATACTTACCCATAATCTCTGGTCCTGCGATGTATAGAAAGTGCGCCCCTGATTCGTTTGCCACAGCCTTTGCAATCAGTGTTTTTCCGGTTCCAGGTGGACCATACATCAGTATTCCCTTTGGAGGTTCGATGCCAAGTTTTTGGAAGACCTCCGGATGCTTCATAGGGAGTTCGATCATCTCACGCACACGATCAACCTCATCATGCAGTCCTCCGATGTCCTCATAAGTGATACCTGTTCCTTTTGCAGAATCAAAGCCTATGACCGGTTTTTCAAGCAGCACGATCTCGGTGCGTTTGTCCACCAGCACCATGCCATCAGGTATGGTTTCGGTTGCAATCAGTGGTATCATCTGCCCGCCAAATGGAGTTGGTGTTGTCAGAATAGGAACAACATCACCGAGCAGGATAGGACGCTTGAACATCTGGTGCTTCACGATGGTCTCTGCATCCGGACCAAACTGGATCTCCGATCCCTGTGGTGGAGCAAAAACCACTCTTTCGGATTCTTTCACAGATGCACGCCTGATCTTCACCCGTTCACCGATTCCAATACTGGAGTTCTGCCGCACATAGCTGTCAATCCGTATCGTTTCCTGCCCCCAATCCTGCCGATCAGCACGCCAGACCTTTGCGCCTGTTACTTTTCTCCCCTCGATCTCAACGATATCACCGGGTGACAACTGAAGAGCCTGAAGGATGTATGGATCAAGACGTGCCATCCCCCTTCCTGCATCCTTTGGGTACGCCTTTGCAACCGTTAATTGAATTTCGTTCATGATTGTTGCCTATGCTGATGTTTACTCCTGTGTTTTGATTTATATGTCTCAGATTAACTATAAAGGTGATGCAGGAATCGAGAGTGAGGAAGGAGATGTTCTCGGGATGATGCCACATCCAGAGCGCGCTTCCGAATCGGATGATGGATCCCGATCTTCGAGTTGATGATTGGTTACGCGGAATCACTCGATCGCATACTCAAAAACGATCAGTGACGCCACAAAGAACACGATATCATACACGCACAACACTCGAAGTTCAGGGATGACAGGGACGTCTGTCAGTACCTTTGCGGTTGCAGCCACCGATGCCATGATCACAGGAACGATCACAGGAAAGAGTATCACAGGAAGCAGGATCTCTCTCGTCTGTGCGTTCAGGGTCAGTGCCGAAAGTAGCGTGCCAACCACGAGAAATCCAATCGTTCCGAGCAGTATAACCAGTGCCAGCCAGAATGTGTTTACTAATGTGTAATTAAATAAAACCACAAACATCGGTATGGCAGCAACCTCCATAATCAGCATCAGCACAAGATTGGAGAGCATCTTGCCGACGTAGATTGTGCTGCGATCAACAGGACAGAGTTTCAATCCTTCCATACAGTTCTCCTCCTGCTCGAGTGCGAATGATCTGGATAATCCGAGCATACCAGCGAACATGAATGTGATCCATAACATGCCCGGAGCCAGTTCAGTGATCCGGTCATGATCGCCAAGCGAATCCTTGAATGAAAAACTAAAAACCAGTATGATGAGGAGCGCAAATATGAGCATCGAGTTCAGCATCTGCTTGGTTCTGAACTCTGATGTAAGGTCTTTGCCTGCGATTGCAATGCATCGCTTCATATCGCTTATTCTGAGCGATGATACATAAGCACTTGCTCGGGTAAGTTGTGGCTACCTATCAATACCGCCTGAATTCCTGAACACGCCTCCACGACTCCTGAATCATCGCTTCCACCGAACCTCTGCATGCATCGACCCATTCACACGGTATGGCATGCGACATGCCTCCTGTGATTGCGCCGACCATACCTGCGATGGTATCGGAATCGCCGCCAAGATTCACTGCTGCAAGCACACTCTCCCTGAAATCCTGATTCTTTGCGATGATCGCAAAGACAGCAGGCACAGCTTCCTCTGTTTCGATCCCGCATCCGATGATATCGATAACATCTTCGAGCGACATCTGTTTTGCGAGCGAGACAGATTCTCGAATCCGGGACGCAAGACTCGCTGATATGTCTTTTGCACCATGCACGCTCGCGCGTATGACCGTCTCGACATCCGCGCCATTGATCGCTGATGACACTGCATAAGCGATCGCAGATGCGCCAGCGATTGCAACCGCAGTACCATGTGTTGCAAGTGAGGCTTCAATCGTCTTCCGGATGACCATGTCCATGGGAAATAGCCATGCGATCGCAGGAGCGCGCATTGCCGCTCCGTCGGTTGTGCCAGTGGTGGGTGTGAACTCCGGATCATCTGCGAATTTCGATAGTGCATAAGCTGTCGTCGGTCCCATTCTTGGTATGCGCGCACGGTTTTCAAGAAATGTCCATGCGATATGACGGCGATCCACTTTATGATTCTCACAGATCGATTGCACAACAAGATGTGTCATCATCGTGTCATCAGTGATCGATGGCTTGCGAAGGAAACCTGTGATAGTGTGCCATTTCGCTGCGATCTCTTCGCGGGTGAGACCCTCAACAGGCTCGCCAAGCATATCGCCGATCGCCTGCCCGTACATCGAGTTCAATACGTTCATAAATAAAATAATGACGTTGGTTGTAATCCACTTCCTATGACGGGATGTTGTGTGCTGGTTCTCAACACGCGTGGAAAACCAACGTCAACAATTCTGGTGCACATCTCCAATATAACTGTTGTGGCTGAATGGAACCATCCGCTAAATCACACCCCAACCACAAATAGCCCACATATCTCCGGGAAGAATCACACAATCAGATATCGCAGATTCCCTTTCCACGCAGACATCAGTGAACCGAGACGCACCATTGCCTCCTGATCAGCCGGCATGAAGATCATTCTTGGGCGCCATCGTTCGATCGATCTGAGAAATGCATAGAAATGTGTCATCAAAAACTTGAAATCGCTGATCAAAACGATCGGAGCGTCATGGTTGATATTCAGATGCGACAACACCGAACTCACATCGGTTCCGCCGCATGCTGTCATACATCGCAGTGAAGCGATATCGATCTGATATGCGGCCGCATTAAACGCGATTATCTTTGTTTTGGATCTGAAATATTTATGAACGGTGTTTGCCAGCACCTTTGCTGATGTGATCGATTCGGTCATGCTTGAGGAGACATCGACCAGCACCCAGACCTGTTTATGCTTTTCCAGTTCCCGTTCAAGCCACATATTGCTCGAATCAAATAGAACAAGACGTTTTTTGTCGGTTAACGATGTGCTTATGCCCTTGTATCTTGTTATGAGGCGTGGTCTCTCGATCCCGAGCCCACGCTCAAGCAGCGACGGCAGTTTCAGATTCTGTGCCAGTTTGGTGCATTCGGTTTCATCGTATCCAAGCATGCCTTTACCACTGCCAACGCTCTTTGAATCGATCTTCTGCGCAAGGGTTTCCGGTGCGAATTCGCAGAATTTTTCCTGCTTGATATACTGTGGTGTGCGCTCATGAACCACATCGGTGTTCTTCTTCATCATCCTCCATGGCGTGTTATCTGATCGCCAGACCGAGTTCAGTTCGCCTGCCAGCGCAGACGCCGTCTCAACAAAATCCTTGAACCGCCTCTTTTCGAGATGCTCTGCACCATCTACAACGAGACGTGTGAGATGTTTGAACTGATCGGATTCGGATAACCTTGTGATCTCGCTTATGATCTCAGAATCAAGAACCGGATCCCAACCCGAAGGGCAGTTTTTACTCGATTTTTTGTGAATCCCCGCCCGAAGGGCAGTTTTTACTCGATTTTTTGTGAAAAAATCGTGTGGATGCCGCGACAGCAGAATGAGCATCGCTACGGTGTATGCATCGCTACTCTTCGATGCTGCGAGCGATTCCAGTAACGACGTGTCCATCGGTTCGTACGCACCGGTCTCCATGTTACAGTTGATCGCATAATCAGACACGATGTTCGTTGCGAAATGCACAATATCAGCATCCAGATACTGCCCGCTGAAGATGTCCGCATCACTCAGTTTCTCTTTTTCTGTGATCTCACGATATCCGGCGATCAGATCATTGATGTGCGAGAGATGTGCGATTTCATGCCTCACCAGCAGTCTGGCAAGATCCTTCTGATCGCCGCGGGTTTTGATGTACAGATCGGCGTGTCTGGATGCTGTAAAGACATAGATGTATGAGGAAGGGTCTGACTCATCGGTTTCGATGTATTTCAACCTGATATCGTAATTGGACACCAGTTTATCGATCAGTTCGCTGAGTGTTACGAGCATGGTGTTACGCCAGTGATTTTAAACTATTTTTAAGTCTCAACGTTAAATAATCTCTGTTGGCTCATCTTTTGACATACCCAAAACTCGACGACAGTTGATGCGGATATATCACCCCATCCTCAGTAATAACAGCAGTAACATTCGCAATCGGCGTAGCATCAAACGCAGGATTATACACGACAGCATCTGCTGGTGCAAGCATCACATCCCCGATCATCCGCAGTTCGTCAGGACCCCGCTCCTCGATCACAACATCACGCTCCAGCCAAATCGGATCAAATGTAGAGATCGGTGCTGCAACATAAAACGGTATGTTATGCTCTTTTGCAAGAACCGAATGAGTGTACGTCCCTATCTTGTTGAACACCGCATCCTTCGTGATCCGATCTGCCCCAACGATCATCTTATCGATCTTCCCTGCTCGCATCATCGATCCTGCTGCAGAATCGGCGATCAGGGTAACAGGTATCCTATCCTGCATCAGTTCCCAGACCGTGAGCCTGCTTCCCTGATTGAGCGGACGGGTCTCGCATGACACAACAGATATCTCCTTCCCACAATCGATCGCTGCCCGAATCACGCCGAGTGCCGTACCCCAGTCCACACACGCAAGTCTCCCTGCATTGCAATGGGTCAGCACCGTGTCGCCATCCTCAAGCAGTGCTGCGCCGTGTTCTCCCAATCGTCTGTTGCGCTCTACATCCTCGTCGGCGATCGCTATTGCTTCGCGAAGCGAGACTGTTCTTGCCTCATCGATGTTTTCTGAATTTCTAACAGCGTTCATCACCCGGTCCACACCATAAGCAAGATTGATTGCCGTTGGTCTCGTCTTCTTGAGCATACCTGATGCAATCTCAAGATCGTGCATCAATTGCTCAAGCGTGGTTGCGGTGCTGAGATGCACTGCAAGCGCGATTCCGTATCCTCCGGCAGCGCCGAGCGCGGGCGCACCCCTGATACGAAGCGATTCGATCGCCTCGCATAACAGAGGGATGGTTTTGCATTCGATTGTTCTGCACTCCGCAGGCAGCAGAGTCTGGTCGATCAGGGTTACCGTACCGTTGTTCCACTCAATGGTTTTCATGGTCAGGAGATACGTGTGAAGGGTGTTAAACCTGACTGGCAGGATAATAACCACTACATTTATAGTATGTAGAAGCATAATAAAGTATCATGAAAATTGGTTTCTTTGTTTGGGAGTATCCGCCACGAATCGTTGGGGGTCTTGGCACTTATGCACAGAATATGGCACCGACCCTTGTCAGGAAAGGGCACGATGTCACACTCTTCACGATCAATCCTGGTGATCTTATGACGAGAGAAGTTCAACATGGAGTTGAGATACACAGACCGATGATTGTTGACATGTCGGACGCATTCCCGTTCCTGGTCGCCAATGATCTGCGAAACTGGGGCACTGGTCTCAGGTTCTTTGCAGATGTCTTCACATACAACCTGCTCAGCGCAACCAAGTTTGTAAACGAACTCGTGAAGAAACAGGGCTGCGAGTTTGATGTGATCTGCTGCCACGACTGGCTGAGTTCGATATCCGGATGTTCGATAAAGAGAGAACTTAATCTGCCTTTCGTCTTTCACATGCATTCAACCGAATGGGGGCGTACGATGAACTCAGGATCGACAGTGGTCAGGGATCTTGAATACTGTGGCTATGAGCATTCCGACAGGGTGATAACGGTCAGTTACCCGATGGAGGAAGATCTTGCACGGCATGGCTGGGATCCGAAGAAGATCGATGTCTGCTGGAACGGAATCGATCCTGAACAATACAGTCCGGATAAGGTTTCAAGCGAGAAGATCTCTGAGATACGTTCCCTGCACGGCGTAAAAGAAGATGAAATTATGATTCTCTTCGTCGGAAGGCTGATAACGGTTAAAGGTATCATAAATCTCGTCAAGGCAATGTCATCGATCTCAGATGCCCATCCTGAGGCGAAGCTTGTCATTCTTGGGTCTGGCGAACTGGAAGCCACAGTTTTAAGCCTTATAAAAAGACTTGGAATTGAAAATAATGTGAGTACGAGGTTTGAATTCGTTCCAGAATCCGAAAGGATTGCTTATTATGCCGCATGTGATATCGCGGTGCTGCCTTCGCTCTACGAACCATTTGGAATCGTGTCTCTTGAGGCGATGGCGATGGGAAAACCGATCGTTGTCGGTGCAAGTGGCGTGAGCGGATTCCGTGATCAGGTCGTCCCGTCCGGAAAGGGTCGGACAGGCGTTCATGTGGATGGGAACGATGTATATGACATCGCATGGGGCACCAACAGTCTCCTCGATGATATGGATGAGGCGGTCAAGATGGGTAAAAGGGGAAGAAAGCTCGTGGAGCGGCATTTTACATGGGATAAAGCTGTAGAATCCACGATCAACGTGTATGAAGAGGTCGCATCAGGTTAGATATCCGATCATATCGGTCACGCTCCAGCCATCGTTGCGATACGGTCAAAGAACCACATCTCGGTATCTCTCGGACCGGGATGCGCCTCAGGATGGTACTGGGTACACAGTATATCAAGATCAGAATGCTCGAATCCCTCGATCGTACCGTCGTTCGTATTGATCTGGGTGATCATTATACCAGTTCCCTCCACCGAGTCCTTATCCACAGCAAAACCGTGATTCTGGGACGAGATATATACCCTTCCACTCTGCAGATCTTTTACTGGCTGGTTTGCTCCGCGGTGCCCGAACTTGAGTTTGTATGTCTCTGCGCCGAGTGCGAGCGATATGACCTGATGCCCGAGACAGATACCTGCGATCGGCAGTGTGCCGGCAAGTTCTGATACTGCCGCAATTGCGCTTTCAGCCTGCTGCGGATCACCGGGTCCGTTTGAGAGGAAGAGAATGTCAGGATCTGTGGAAATTATCTCTGAAACAGTTGCAGTTGCTGGCAGTACATGAATATCAAAGTTTCTGCGCTTCAGACTCTCTAAGATGTTCTGTTTGATACCAAGATCGATAAGCGCTATCTTGTTTCCACTGCCAGTGATATGATAGGGTTCTCTGCATGTTACCTGTGCGATCAGATCGATCTCTCTGATATCCGGCTGTTTTCGTGCAAGTTCCACGGCATACTCACCGTTGTCGCTACCTGTGATCAGTGCAGCGCGGAGCGTTCCATGCTCTCTTGTCTTGATTGTAAGATGGCGAGTATCGATTCCGGAGATTCCTGGCTTTCCCTCGCGCTCCAGAAATTCATGGATGCTCTCCTTCTTCAGATGGTGCGACGGGTGATCACAGGCTTCCCGCACGACAAGCCCCTCTGCCTGCATACCTGTTGACTGGAATGTGTCAGGGTTCACACCGTAATTGCCTATGAGCGGGTACGCAAACATCAGAATCTGACCCTTGTACGACGGATCAGTCAGTGCCTCTTCGTAGCCTGTAAACTGCGTGGTAAAGACCAGTTCTCCGCAGACCTCACATTCAGAGCCAAAACCGGTGCCGTACAGAATCGTCCCGTCTTCCAGCCCGATAACAGCATCCATGGTTGGATATGGTGGGCATGGATTGATATACCTTGTGGCTTCAGACGTACAGAGATATTTGCATCGCCCACAACAGTACGAATCCATACGACTCACTCAGACTGCGCCACACATCCACTCTTCTTTCCGGAAAATCTTTTATCTGCACGAATTTTTCCCCATATATCCTTCAGCGGTGTATCAAGAACATTTCCGAAGGTCAGAGGAACATAAGGAGATGGTTTTACCGAGCCATCCACACAGATATGCATCCACCGCTGTCCTGCGAGACATCCGAGCATCTCACCCTCAAAATACGTGTTTGCAAAGATCCGCGGACCGCCAGGGCTTGAATTGATCTGATGGTACATCTCAAGTATCTGAGCACGATCATTGTCAGTGAGGCTGCCATCCATCGATTCCCACACCGAGAACTCGTGCACACCAAGATCAGAAGCGAGATCATATAATGCGGGGAGTTCCTGCATCCGGTCATGCGAGACGTGCGTTGCCATCGTAACGAGCAATCCGGAATCCAGTCCGCATTTGATCGCATGAACCGCCTTCTCATAGGCGCCATCGACCCTCCTGACCGCATCATGTTTCGAAGGATCGGTGCTGTATATACTGATCAGAAGATTGTGAAGCCCGCATTCCTTCAATCTTGCAGCAATATCCGGCGTCATCTCAAGACCTGGCGTGAAGATGTTTGTGATAGCCGAATCATGATCGATGTATTCGATCAACTCGAAGAGTTCGTCGCGCAGCAGCGGATCGCCCTCAGTGAACGTGATGATGAACGTGCCCATATCCAGTGCCTGATCGATTACATTCTTGATCTCATCGAGAGAAAGCTCATATTCTCCATCGCTCATCGCGCAGTGCTCGCAATTACACCCGCACTTACGCGTAATTTCAAAAGAAACTGTTTCCGGAACATATTTTCCAAGAGCAATGCTTACTTCAGCCTTGATCAGTCGTTTAAACACCTTTCCAGGAATTGGTGGCAGCCATGTGGATGCGATGATCTGGTTATGATCGATCCGGGCTGGTTTTTCGCTGCTCAACCGGTCGTTCATCTTTCTTATGAACGGTTTGCAGATGTATGATAGCGGTCCCTCTAAATCCAGTTTCAGCGCACGATCATACTCGCAGTCGATTGATAATCCGTGCATGCGGAGCAGATTCACACGAGACATTATGCAGATGATTGGGCTGGCAGTCTAAAAAGGTATTGATATTCGTATAGAATAACGGTCATCTCATGTATCTGGCAAGCGTCCCTGAAATACGATACATGTTTGTTATATAGTTCTCTGCAAGCGGATCGATGAATACAACCGTGCCACCGATCTCCTTTGCTATGACCCGGGCGCTCTCAGAATTGAACTGCAGCTCGGCGAATACAACCGTGATGTTACTCGCTTTCGCGGTATTCACCAATCCTATAAGGTCTGATGCACTTGGTTCCTTACCTTCGATCTCGATTGGTATCTGCTCCAGTTGATAGTCTCGTAACAACTCACCTTTGAGAAGTTGATCTGTTTTTAGCCTTTCCGTTGGGTGACACTTCAAGTTTTTTCAGACACGGATTAACACGGATTAACACGGATTTATTGTTAATTGGGATCAGTTTTA
>JAYEGV010000031.1:0-2916 GCA_034659235.1 Methanobacteriota archaeon | reverse complement strand
GGATTCGGAGATACTGAGAGCACTGTGACAGTGAACATCTCACGACATGTCGTCCCTTGCATCGACTTCCAAAATCAATCATGGCAACACCGTATGGCGTTATAGGCGTGTCCGATGCACGGCGAAGGTACGAATCCGATAGTTCCATCATCCAAAATGCGCCCTCCTACTTTCATGTTACCATTCCTGAATAGATAAAAGAATGTTGTCTCATCTTAACCCATTTTTCTTCAGCAATACCAATTAAATTGCCGCACTGACATTTAACTTCATTTCCATCTCTAACGCTGTAATCCATGATTATCCGGTCATTCCAGCAGTGCCGTAACTTACCTTTCCCGATCTTTTGATATTTAAAAATCTTTCTTTTACATTTAGCACATTTTATTATTATCATCTGTAATCGTCCAGCCTCATGCTTTTATAAATTCTCTTAGCCAGGTTCCAGTAATGATCGGTACTGACTTTGCCTTCAGCATACGATTTATGCCAGCCAGCCGGGACCGGCATATCCTTGTATAATGATTTACGTCTGGCTTCAAGGAGCATCCTTGGTTGTTTCATAAAATCAGCCCCACAGATAACTTTATTTCTTGTTTCGGATGATAAACGCTCAAGCCATTTAACTCCGGTATAACTTCTCATTAAATGATGATCTACGATTAACGTATCAACTTCCCGAGATAGTCGTTTAGCATTGTGCCACGCCTTTTCAATCTGGTTTTCCGAAAGTTTGTGGGATAAATAGAGAGGAGGTCCGCCGGCTAATACGATATCAGGTTCCCAGTCCAGTATTTGAGAAACGGCTTCGTTGTCAAGGAGTTGAATATCAGAGGCATGCACAAAGACGCGATCATCTTCGATCCTTGTCATAATTACCGTCCCGAGATAGCTATTCCTCTCGCCATGGAATACCGGTCTGGAAAAGGTCAATAGTCCATGCTTTGTCCCTTCTGCTGCGATTAAATCGTTCGTCAGGATGATAGAAAGAGACTCTGCCCTTTCCTTCTCAATTGAATTGAGATGGGATGAGTTTTTAGCCCATATCCTGACATTCGGGTTCAATCCGGTTATTCTTTTGATGTTGAACTGATAAGGATTCGCATCCACCAGCGGGACATGGTCTCCATGAAAATGGCTGATCACTATATCAGTTGCTTCAGACCATCTTTTTACAATCTTTTTCTGTATCCGTTCATCCACTGCTACCTGAAAGGGGTGCGGAAGTAACCTATATCTAAGGTAGCCCAACGCTATGCCCGGATCAATCAATATTCTCTGCTTCTCTGTCCTTACAAAACAGCAAAGACCTCTTACGCCCAACGATTCGGCTCCTAATATTTCAATGTCCATATGAGATAAAGGGGCTTTACGCTTATTGTTGTTCTGCACATATCCGGTTAACTCCACTGAGATCCTGAATCAACCAAAAGTTTTGGAATCAGAGCAATTTCAATGGTCTTTGAACGTCAAGTTTAAATGCCCATTCGGTCGCTGTTCATATCAATGATATAATTGATCAGATCCGGACCCAATCTGGAGTTTCTGGCGATCTTCTTGACAATCTCATCCCTCTGAAGTCCGTTCTTCTGATGATTGAGTATATCTGAAATAACAACCTCACTTACCGTGTAGTATCGATCGATGTCCTTGCGATGCCCCCACACATCGCCCTCGAGTAGTTTGATGTTATTTGCGGATAAAAACATTATTGCTGACTTTGCCATCGTTCTTTTGTACGAATTCGGGATATGCACCGCATCGAGATTCGGACATGCCTTTATCAGCGTAACCACATCCGTATTCGACGGTCTGAACGTGATATGCACGAGCTCTTCCGCAGGATCCAGTTTGCTAATCTCCCTCTTTGAACTGACTATCCGCAATCTCATGAGAATGTATCTTAACTATAACCTGTTCTTTAAAAATCCTTTGGTAGTTCAACCGCCACGTATTTTACATATCAGACCAATGATTGAATAATGAACCAATGCGTAATCTGCAAGGGAAAGGGATTGTGCGGACGTCTGAGATGCCCGATTCTTGAGAGGTTCAGGGCGGCAGAGACGATCACGCTTACCGACAACCTCTTCGGAGCCTCCCCGCCATCTGTTTTTGTCGGGCGCAGGGGTTACCCCGATATCCTTGCAGGTCCGCTGATACCTCCGAATGTAGGAGATAGCGAGGCGCGGCAGTATGACGATCCGAAAGAATTTTTGAACCGGGATATCGGTGAGATCATCGGATTGCGCTCGAGATTGGTACGCTCATACGCCAGAATGAATGTGAAAAATCTGAACGTCTCAGAGAATCCGTTTCTCAGAACATCGCAGGAACTGGCGATGGCTGATGCACCGGTTGATACCGAGGTGTGGTTCACAAGACCACCTGATGCGAAGATGGCCTTCGATGGCATGTTAATGCCGATGGGTCCGTCAGGCGAGATTAAGAGAATTACACTCACAGAGAACCCAAAAGTTCCGGAGAAGGTTGATTATCTCGTATCAGATACCGATATGCTTGCTGTGGATTCGATACGTGAACTGTACGGACATGATATCCCACAGCACCACATCACTCGCATATTCTCGATCGGACTACTTGGGCAGGAGCGAAGACTCGTTCCGACACGGTGGTCGATCACAGCGATCGATGATATGATCGGAAAGATGCTTCTGTATGAGATAAGAGATTATCCTGAGATAAGAGACATTCTTCTCTTTAGTGCTGAGAAGTTCGGTAACCATTTCGAGATATTGCTCATCCCAAGATGCTTCTCGTTCGAATTAATCGAGATATGGCTTCCGAATTCGGTATGGTCCGAGAAACTCTGGATAGGAAGCGATCGGGAAGGCTACTCTGGAAAGAAGAAGTATTCGTCGCTTGCAGGTGGATATTATGCAGCAAGAACCGCTG
>JAYEGV010000030.1:0-14889 GCA_034659235.1 Methanobacteriota archaeon | reverse complement strand
GCATTCCAATACTTTGATTTTGCCCATGAGAAAATGCAGATAATTTTAAAAGTCGAATTGAAGTATGCTTCTTTGTGGGAGAAGTTTAAAAAATGTAGGAAATTTTCTAAAACGTGAGTTGTTACTTGATTTTTTACGACCTGACCAGAAAGAGACTACCCAAAATCAAATATGGATTTCTGTCTGGTTGTATTTTTAACCTTCTCTTTCCTGCGCACATTGACAGTGCTCACAGCGCCGATACCGAACAATCCCTTCTGTTTCGAGTCATAATCCAGTGTTTTATATTCCACACCGAATTCACAGAGTATTCTCTCGACAGGAGGTAATATCTGCTTTTTTATATAATAATTAACATTCAATGAAAGGCTATGCTCTCTCACATATTCCGGATCCTCTGCCTGATCCACGAATAATCCGTTGCCTGCGATGATCACGAAAGGTACACGGTCACCAATCGAGGGAACAACTCCACCACGCCTGCGTATTTTCTCTACAACTGTGATGTGTGGCTGTTTATTCTTGTAACTCTTCTCTTTCTTGGTATATCTTCTGGTGAGTACCAGATCTTCCATAAGATCCTCATCCCTGCGCACATCGAGATTTCTGACCCTATCCACAACACCACGTACATATGTTACAGCATCATCGACTCTTCCTTCCTTCAACACGAGTTGAAGAACCCTGTTAAGCGTTTTCGATGTCAGACCGCACCAGTCACGTCTGACAGTCTCCATTCCTTTGACCTTGATGGAATCCTTCCATTCACTATCGGTTTTTTCAAAAACCCATAGTGCGTATCTTTTCTTTGCTATGAATATCGCCCTGCGAACGATCGATTCGAATTCAAGTTCCATAGGATCTGGCAATTTCTCAGAAACTATGCCAGCGACCGTTCTCCCGATCGATTCGGCATCATCGAGCGATACCTCACCGTTCTCTGATACGATCCGGACAAAGACGCTATCAGTATCCCCATAAACCACAGATAACAGGAAATCCCGCCCATCCGGTAGATGTATCGTTTTAATCGATTTATCAATCAGTTCTTTCGTACCAATGATGTTTTTACGTCCGAAACTGGTCACCGCATTGGCGAGAACGAGGCTGTATAAACGGGCTCTTGAATAACCGGAATATCCATAAAAACTGTTCAGCAGTATCTTCAATGCATTCTGGGTCGCATTCAACACTCTGTATTCCTCATGATCCGCGGAACGCATTCTCTTCTTCGTCTCTGTCCGCCTGTTCAGAAGGTTTTCGAGGATGCCCGGCACAATACCTTTGTATATCTCTGCAGAAACGAATTCGCCGCCGGATGGCGCCTGAATTGTCTCTGCAGGACGCTCGCCGCCGGTGATAACGGTGCTGTAGCACAGATTGTGTGCCATCATGATCGTCGGATACAGTGATTTGTAGTCGAGAACCACAACATCTTTGAGGAGTCCGCGCACCGGTTCAAGCACCTCACCGCCTTTCAGTTCCTCAGAAGCGCTGTATCGTTCATCCTGAAGATCGTGTTCCGGTCTTGGCGGGATCACACGATTTCTTTTCCCGAATTCCCGAAACATCAGGTTTTCAACCATCGAACTCTGCCCGCCATCCAGCACATCCTGCAGCAGGGCGCCGCTCACCTGCGAGAGCGCTATATACTTGTCAAGGAGCCTCAGATCAAGCAGTAGGCGGAGAGCGAGAACCGCATCGCGGCGTGAATATTCGATGAAATCGGCGAGTTTCTCACCATCATCATCCCAGTATTCAGCCATTCGTTGGAACGGGACATCGAGTTTCTCGATGTCTAACAATGTCTTTGCCACATTCTTCAAAGTGTACTGCTTGATACTGTATTCCCTGCGGATCAGTGGCAGAACATCCGCAACAATCCTGCCTCTGACCGACACACGCGTGACATTTCCGATCTTGCGGCAGAATACCGTCCTGGAATCTCTGCTGATATCATCACGCAATTTTTTCCCATTATCCTTCAATATCTTCACACGCTCTGCGATGTACGGGAAATCAAACTCATTTGAGTTGTATCCAAGAATAACATCGGGATCATAATCCCGCACAATCTCAAAAAACCTGTTCAAAAGGTCTGCTTCATCATTATATGACTCAATACCACCGCAATCTGCTTTTTTCCCAACGAGAACAAGTGTTTCCCCAGCCCCCGGATACTCTGGCTCGAATGCAAGCGAGATCATGATGACAGGCGAGCGATCAGAAGTCGGCACCCCCTCATCGACCTGACACTCGATATCAAACGCAAGATACCGCATCGGTGCATTTTTGGTTACCTCGATCGGAGATACCTGTGATAGAACAGTCAGATCACTGTCCACCCCACTGAGATATGCAGGTTCTGATGACAGGGTATCTTCTGTCTGCGCCCATCCCATGCCAAAGATGCCAGTATCGATCATGAATCTATTTCTGAACATGATATCGGTTTCATAAACGCGATCCGCATATCTCCGCACCTCATCTCGAATCGCTGGCACATCCTTTGGCTTTCCGGTGAAGACCTTCAGCATCTTCGCCGGATGCTCCTGATATCCGACAGGCTCGTATCGCTCAACGATTTCCGTTCTTCTGATCTCAGGAATCTCCCTGAGTGAATCATCTATCGAAACAGGCTGGACATAAAAATAAGGCTCAAAATCCGGAACAAAACAACATACACTTCTTCCATCCGGATCGCGTCCGAACAGTCTCACAACCGGTTTGCTGTTATCCAGAATATAATCGGCATCGATGATCTGAAACTTCATTGTGCGTATCTTCAGGTGTATGGTACTTATGGGTTACCGATGCTCTCTTGTTCTTTCAAATCTCGGATAGCAGATGATCAGAATCGGAATCATGAATAATACGATGACGAGCACACATCCTGGCAAACCCGAATCTATGAGCTGGTATATAATAAGTTTTTCTCCTTTTTTAAACTCAAACAGATGAGGGAATGCGTCATTGAAGAATTCTTTCTCCTCTTCGAGTATACCCGCGTATGATCCATGCAAGGGAGCGAGCGCAGAAACCCTGATCATTGTAATGGTGTTCGAGGTAAAACCCCTCTTTACATAGAGATACAGAACGACCCTCCGTTCTATAATTTTTCCATCCGATTCCTTTACAACAACGAGTTTCTTGACCGAGATTGACGCGTTTTCTTTATCTTTCCCATATACGGGTTCTTCTACCCAGCTCACATTCTGCACAGATACATTTTCCCTGCCTTCCTTCTCTATCGTATATCCAAGAGCAGGATAACAGATGACTGGTGGATGAAAGCTCGAACGATTATTCGACTGGACGATTAGGAGGAATAGGGGTTGATAGGACGCAGGGCTGCTATAAGCGCGCATGAGCATGACATCTGCGCCCAGACTGGCTGCGAGCTTTGTGGTATTGTAATCAGATCCTTTCCAGCCACCTATTTCCATTGGAAATCTCTCCATATATTCATCGCTCCCGAAATCCATCTTTGTTCGGACAGGCATTGCATTTGCGGATGCGTGTGAGAGTTCGGTGTCGATCACAGTGATGGATTCGGCGAAGATCATGGACGGGGTTGAAAGAAGTATGACAAGTACGAATGTGAGTGCAAGAAGTCCGATGATAGTAGAGTACTCCTCTAATAATTTCATTTTAACCTTATCTCTCCAATGCTGCATTTCATTAATTTACTGAGAGTTATCAGAAATATGAATGCGATGATGAATAAAAAAGGGCTGGAAACGTCATGGAATAACTTCATTGCAACATCCGCGCCGTAATGGTCTGCGATCAGAAGTATGAAAGTAACTCTGAGAATATTCGCAACGATTGCGATTGGAATTGTTATGCAGAAAAGGGCAGATTTTCTTAGAAGCGGGCAGTTTAAGAGGTATATGAAGATGGAAGATACCGCCAGTAGAGAGATGAGCGTGGCAATCCCGCTGCAGGGTAGACCAATTGAGAATGAACAATCCCGGAGCTGGATTTCAGATCCGATTCGAGTGACAGCGATTCCGAGCATCTTGAGACATAGTGCGGAATAGCGAGCTGATATCGATTGGAGTGTAGTTGCGATGGCAGGCACTATTGGGATCGGGATTGCAAATATCAGGAACAGCACCGGAAATAGCAGCAGTCTCATCATCTCTTCTCCGTAGAGATAGAGGATCAAGCCGGAAAGCACGAATAAAAAAGAGATCGCTGATAAAAATGGAAAGATTGTGATGGAACCGATGAGATAGAGGAGGATACCGAATACGAAGGGGATTATTCCGAGTCTGGAAGGATTGGTATCGCATAGATCGTTATCTCTTACGCTCTTCCATGCAAGGAATAACGAGACGACCGGAATCAGAATGCCGTGGGAATATACCGGGTCGGTGAACCATGTACCTGCGAGCCAGACGAACGTATGGGCATAAAGGATGGAAAAAAAGAGTACGAGCAGGAGTGTGGCATGTCTCATGCACAATTATTTATTTCTCCTGCCCATATAAGCATATCCTACGAGCATCAGCAAGCCTGCTGAGACGAGGATGAGGGAGGGTAGTTCTGGGACTGGGTAGCCTGGATCTGTGGACGGGGACGAAATGTAACTCTTGAACCCCTGTTCTCCCATCATATACCCGTCGGTGGTCCTGATTGCGAATGGAGTGTATATCGTACCCAACAATGTCGTGTGACTTGGATCTGTGTTTTCTACTCTGAGAGCCAGGTATTCTCCTTGTTGCACATCAAACCCACTGGCACCTATATCGAACTCTACATCTCGACTATTGGGGAAACTGTCGCATACATACCCGTAAGATTTGAAAGAGAGAGAATTTTCATTCCATACACCGATAGAAACGTTAAACGAACGAGTGTATGGAGTAGGTACCCACTTTCTCAAATGTACATTCCAATCTCCTGGGCTAAAGCCAACGTCGCATTCTGCCGATTGATTTGCAACCCAGATGACGGGATTAGTGCATGTAGGACACAACGGCCGTGTAGTCCCTATCCCAACAGGCCATTCCCCGCCATCTTGGCTTCCCTTGTACATCACTTTGTTGCTGCCATCATCAGTATGGCTCAAATACCATGTCTGGCTGCCCGCATCTGCACTTACCATCTGCGCTGTCGCAGATACCATTACCAAAACCAAGATTATCCCCCCGCTTCTGTGTGTTGATTTTGGCATCATAATGTCCTTAATTCCTGCTATTATGGCATTCCCTATTTAAATCTTTCGGAAACTCTACTGTGCTGAATGGCTGCTGTAAGAATGTTATGTTATGGTCAATTCTTGTTTTGTTTGAAATTGGTAAAATCGATAGCATTAGACATAATTGGATGGGATTGGTTAACACGGCAGGAGATTGGGATTATATACATTCCTGTTGATATATATTTTCGTCATCGCCAATCATTTCAGACGATGGAGCGGAGATATGCAGCAGTCATTTGATCTGGGTGGATCAGCGTCTGAGAACTTCTTATAGACGCGGTCTGCGCAATGCGAGACGCAGCAGCTATCAGGCAGAGCGCGCGAGATGGTGCCCCGGTTGGATGAGTGTGGGTAATCCGGAAATCGATCTGTTCAGGTCGTATTATTGCTATGACATACTTCATGGGTTATCGGATGTGGTGCTTACCGATCATTTCCATTAACGATTACCCTCCTTCCAGCGACAAAACTGGCGATGCATAACAATCTGGTTTTGTGACAGATCCTTCAAAATGCCGCAGCATATCGAATCCAAAAATAATATTCCAGAAGAGCCTTCGCATACCAAACCTTTATGTCATGAATGACCTAACCCTCCAGTGGGCTCGTAGCTCAGTCAGGCAGAGCGGTGGGCTCTTAACCCATTCGCCAAGGGTTCAAATCCCTTCGAGCCCGTTCACCACCAGTACAAGATTGTGGTAGCGATCACCGAATCTGCGGTAAAGGAAGTGAAAACCATCGTTGAGGCAGAAAACAGACTGAATCAGACAGATTAAGGTCTGCGAATATCTGTAACAGGGATGGCGATCATGGCATAAGGTATATTTTTGAATCGGACAATGTCCGGTGTGATCATGATGTCGTGATCGATTTTATGGATGCCTGTTATAGGCGTGGATTCGTGTTCAACAACACGGGTCTATGCTGTGGATGTAGATGAGTCAATGTTCCTGCCCGATAATCTTATAAAGATACAGAATCCTTATGGGCAACGGGTGATCCCCATGATCAGTGTAAATAAATACGGATACAGGGTATTCGAGGAGATGCTCGATCGCGCAGAGGAACTGAATATTGAGGTGTCAGAGTTGAGTAACGGCGCAACCGTTGTTGACGCCGGCATAAATGCGGCAGGTGGATACGGTGCTGGCATGTACCTGTCAAAGCTATGCCTTGCGGGTCTGGCTGATCTGCAGTTCATATCCTATCAGCTTGATGCGTGCACCGTTGCCGGCATTCAGGTTGCAACCGATTATCCGATCATCGCATGCATGGCATCCCAGTATGCTGGCTGGAGAATCATTGTCGGAAAGTACTTTGCCATGGGTTCTGGTCCGGCACGGGCGCTTTCATTGAACCCAAAGGATCTATATGAAGAGATTGGATACAAGGATTCTTCAGATAAGGCGGTAATCGTACTTGAAACCGGACAACTTCCGACAGAAGAGGTTGCAGATAAGATTGCGGGTGACTGTGGTGTTGATCCGAAGGAACTCTACATTGCAGCTGCGCCAACATCATCGATTGCAGGATCTGTGCAGATCTCCGCGAGAATCGTTGAAACCGGGATACACAAGATGCATGATCTTGGCTTTGACATCACATCAATCAAACACGGATTCGGTATCATCCCGATCTCGCCGATCGTGGGCGATGACACCAAATGCATGGGCTCAACCAATGACTGCATCATCTATGGCGGCAGGACATACTATACCATCGATTACCCGGATATCGATGAACTCACTGAGTATGTGAAGAAAGTACCATCAGAAACATCCAGGGATTATGGAAAACCATTCTATGACACATTCAAGGCTGCTGGTTTCGATTTCTTCAAGGTCGATGGTGCGATGTTCGCGCCAGCAGAGATCATAGTGAACGAGCTCAACAGCAATAAAACGATCGCAAGCGGTTTGATCAATCCACATGTGCTGATACAGTCATTCGGCATGCACAGGGCATAAGTTCCCCGAATAATTGGGGAATCTTTCTTTTTTTGGTTTTGCTGCGTCGATTGCACAAAAGTTCATTTTTCGATTACAGAGAAGAGAAAGTCCTTAAGTTCATGGTTGAACCGCTCATCAGCCAGAGAAAGTTCGATATTTGCCTTTATCCAGTCGAGTTTGTTCCCGATATCGTATCTTTTTCCTCCGTACATATAAGCATATATCTTCTCCTTTTCCAAGATGCGCAGTGCATCGGTGAGCTGGATCTCGCCCCCTTTCCCTGGAGAAGTTTGCTTGATCGCATCGAATATCGCTGGAGTCAGGATATACCTGCCAAGGATCGCCATATTTGATGGTGCATCTCCGGTGGCTGGTTTCTCGACCATATCCTCGATGAGATGCATTGAGCCGTCAACATGTTTCCCTTTTATTATGCCGTAACTGCTCACCTTCTCATCAGGAACAGTCTCAACAGCAAGGATCGATGTCCTGAACTCCTCATATTTCCGGATGATCTCAGATGTGCATCCGGGTATCGTTATGGTATCCCCAAGAAGCAGGGCAAACGATTCGTCTCCCACAAAACTCTTTGCATGATAAACAGCATCACCCAATCCTTTCGGCTCTCTCTGCCTCGTGTAAAAGAGGTTTACGCTGTCCATCATCCTGTCAAGTTCATCCAGAGATTCATTTCTGATCTCACTCTTTCCAAAGTGATCCTCTATCGCCCTTTTACTCTTCCCGGTTACGATGAGAATATCTGTTATTCCCGAAGAGATCGCTTCCTCCACAACGTACTGTATCACCGGTTTATCGACAACAGGGAGCATCTCTTTCGGTTGCGCTTTTGTAACAGGGAGAAACCTCTTTCCAAGCCCTGCTGCAGGTATTATCGCTTTTCTTATCATGTTTATTCACATCATGTCCGATTCGCCATACCGCTTCCGATCCTCAAGTTCCTGTCTCTTTGCAGCGTTCCAGCCAGACACTGCCTGAAGATATCCTGTCACCCTTGATAACTGCTCCACATTTGTTGATCCGCAGTTCGGGCACTCATCCTTCAGTCCGGCAGCAAGATGAGAACAGTCTGTGCATACCGTCATGTCTCTGGTGAATGCGAAATAGCCTGTCTGGGTGTTTCTTGCGATGCGCATCGCAAAGTCGCGGAGCCCTTTCGGATCAGGTATGCTCTCGCCCATGAAGATGTGCATGATGTTTCCGCCATCCACGATCGGGAAGAATACATGCTCGATTTGGATGCGCTCCATAAGCGAGATACCAGCACCTGGCGGAACATGTGTGCCATTGGTATAGTATATCGGAAGATCTCTTGTCTTGTGGATGCTGGCTAATGCCCCGTCCAGGTCGCCCTTGACCACCGATTTCGCGCATTCTGAGTATTCGGGATGCAGGATGTCAGCTACGGCAAATCGTCCTGCAGTCGTCTCCGCAGGCGTTCTTGCGAGCGCAATCGTCATGTTATGCTCTTCGCTCAATTTCTTTGAATAGAACTCCATCTCAGTCATCGCCCTGATCGCAAGCTTCCATGCATCCTTTGATTCATGCAACTGAGATCCGATGTGGTACTGCACCATCTCATTGATGCCGACAACACCGACCTCATACACGAGACCTTCCAGATCGACCGCCTGCGCCCCTCGCTCTCCAGTGACCGGATCTAGTGGGCGCTGGGTGGCAAAGGGCATTCGTCCGCGTTCGACGATCTGCCCCATCCATTCTCTTTTGATCTTGAGGATCTGCACTGCGATGTCCATCAGGTGTTTCAACTCATTGAACAGTGCCTGATCGTCGTGGTTCGCACGGTACGCCGCTCTCGGGCAGTTTACGGAAATGACCTGCCATGCACCCATCGAAAAATGCTTTCCATCCTTAAATATGAGTTTATCATCGAAATCGGTATCGGTTTCTGCATTGGATGAAAAATTGTAAGCACAGCATTGATAGCACGATATCCCTTCTCCGGCACCGCGATATTCCGGTAGTTGATTATCAAAGTAAGGAGCGCCGAACTTTGCTGCTAATTCAAATACAAGATCATATAGCTCGCTATACGTCGGAAGATCGGGGTGTTCTGCATTGAATTCCTCATTCTCCTTCATGAAGTCAGGTTCTATCGATATCTCTGGCTTCGGGAAATTGAATGGCTTGCCCCAGTGGTCACCTTTTAGCAGGACATTCATCAATGCCTTGAATGATACCCTCACTTCACGCTCGAACTCGCCATACATCCGTAGTGGTGCCTGATCGCCGTTCCATAGCTTCCCTTTGTATACAATAGGTTTATCCCGCCAGAGTTTTGGGACGCCTGGTGCCAACTGCACCGATGAAAAGACAGGCTGCCCGCCTCTCGCGACCATCATCTGAGTCATCTCGTATACAAACATCTGCATCAGTTGTTCGATCTCCTCGTAGGATGCTCCCTCAAGATACGGCGCAAGAAACGTCAGAAAATTGTAAAATCCCTGCCCGCCTGCGAAATTCGTCTGGGCACTTCCGAGAGCTTTTACCGCGTGGAGAATCGCAACCTCTGGTTTCTTTGCAGGACCTGCCACACTCGATTGTGTACCGTTCCCATCTGGCATCAACCCGTAATAAAAGAAGTACCTCAGATCCCAGTCCATGCAGAAACTGCGCGTTCCGAGATACTCGAGATCGTGGATATGGATATCCCCGTTCAGATGAAAATCGGCAAGTTTTGGAGGCAGTAAAAGTAAATACTGCTCTTTAGAGATCTTATCTGCCTTCTTCTTATGCGAAGTTTCTGCGTTATCCTGTAAGTTTGCGTTCTCCTTTGACTCGAAGCCCTCTCCAACATCGATCTGATGGGCATCGTAGACCGGAGTTCCCACCCTCGTTGCGATATTTCGCCATTCGGGATGCCCGCGCTCGAGGAGAATCACATTGGTGAGTTCGCGCACGAGTGGACCTGATAGCGATCTCACGCCGATCTTTTTGATGCGCTTCTCCACTGCTGCTGCAATATCCTCTGCTTCCAAAACGGTTATCGGATCGATTCGATAGAATTGCTTGGAAAGTTTCGTTTCCTTGACCAGTTGGGATACGATTGCATCCCGGTTCCAGTCCAGCACATGCCCATCAGTGGTTCGAACCCGGGGCATAACCGGCACGCTCTTCCAGTCGAGCGTCTTCTGCACGGTGGTAGATGGATGCTTATACCGTTTCATGATGATGCGCGCCCCGTCAGGTCATCGACCGCATCCTGTCTGACCCGATCCCCATCGAACAGCTCATCGAGGGTCAGAAAGCTATCCTCTGCCTGCAGCACAGGCGCCATCATCGTGAATACGCCGTTCACGCGCAGTTCTGTGAGCGATTCGGGTGTTGACATATCTGCCTCTTCGTATTCAATCGCTACTGATCTCAGATATTCTTTCAGTTTTTTGCACTTCGGACATGTATTAGTTGTGTATACGACGATTCTGGTCATGATAACTCCCTTCTTAGGTAGACGGACGTGAGGGGATTCGAACCCCTGATTTGCAGCTTAGGAGACTGCCGCCATATCCTGGCTAGGCCACACGCCCAATGTAAGACCTGTGTTCTAATTTAACTCCTAAAGTACATTAACAGTTATGATGGGAATGTCCAGTGCTGCAAAACAGATGCATCAAGCAGATAAAACCGGATGGACAACCGTTTTTACGGACAAATCGCCTGATTTCACCTCTCTCACAAACCCTCTGTATAACAGCGCGTATTATTGGTGTGTGCAGCCGGACCCCTTGGTTTCAACTGGAGAATTGTGGTGGGTGTGGTTCAGTATCTATGGTATGGATGTTTGTTAGCCCGACCCCTTGGTTTCAACTGGAGATGTTTTGTGGGATCAGTAAGCCACAAACGCGCTGCTCAGGTGCATCATTATACTATCATTGAGATGCTGTTCCGGCTGCTATTTCTCAGATGGTGTTTGGTCTTATACCCAAATGCAATTTTGAGGCGTTTGTCAGGGTCATCAAAGCTGACCTCTTTTGCGTCAAAGTGTTCCGGGTCAAATTCTCCACCGAGCCACTCCAGCATCTCTTCATGCTCCTCATGATCAGGATCTCTTATGATCTCCAAAAGATCTTCATACCCCCAGATCTCTCCGCAATCCTCAGGAGGGCATGCTCTCTTTCCTTTGATACATATCGGATATGTAACACCCTTTTCTCTTGGAAGTATCTTTTCCAGTTGTATCTTGTGTTCCCAAGTATCGCCAAAGTCGTACACATAATCTGCCGATCGGTTGTCCATCGAAAAATACCTGTTTATCTTCTGTTTCTGTTCCGGAAGAATCTCTCTGCCAAAATCGTCATACGGGATTCCTATGTTCACCTTCAAACCGGTTGAAGGGTCAGTCATTTCGAACTTATGAAGATGGTAATCTAACCAGCCCATAACGTCCTGGATGGCGACGTGCAGATCCCAGAATGTATACCCAGGACCTGCATTCGCCGCCAGATCGGTGGTTTAGCACCCTCCAGCGTGATCTTGAACTGATACACCTGATCAAATTTACCTTTGCCTGCCATATCATCATCCTCTGCTTTTGATAAGCCAGTGTCCTACCGATTGGAAGGTGATCTGGCTCAGTTCTAAAGTGAGTCGGCAAAACAATAAATACTTTGCCGTCTTCACGGCTTATGGTGCATGCCATGCCTCCGGCGTCTCCGGAAACCAAGTGTTGATGGTAGTTCGTTGCGATTGGTCAGCCGACCTACAGATGGATAGTCTCGTCATCAAACAACGAACAATATGCATATTTTTCGCTTATGCACCGGGCTGGACATACTTCACAAAAACTAAGTTGATCGTCCCACACTTTCGCAATCGCATCCAGCATTTGATCGACCAGCCTGTCATTGAGATTCGGAAAGTACGATGTTATCATCTCATACGAAAAGCAGATCTTATCGATCCTGCCAGATAGCTTCAAGAGGATAGATTCCTTCATCGTCTTCGATACATAAATTGAAAACCCGGCGATGGTTTTCTCGTCTATTCTGTATCTCTTCAGCCGTTTTCCAAAATCTTTAGTGATCCTGTCATGGACACCGACTGCGAACTCATAGCAGAACCAGTTCAGTTTTGTTTTCTCGCGCTCATTTGAGTAGAATGATGTCGGTTTTATCACGCTGTATTCGGATTTGCCTATGGTTTTCATTGCTACCACAACCTTTCATCGTGTATCTGATCTAAGAAGTATCTCGACGCTTTTTTTGCCTGATGTTTGCGGCACAAGCTACATTATGAATCGATCTTGGAACAAAACGTTTGTGCTGGGCATCCGCGGTTCACCACGAAGTTATGACTCCCTGCCCCGCACGCCTGCCAGTCCGGCAAGTACTGCAACGAAGACGGCTATTTTAAACGCGGTGTACCAAGATATCGACCCTGCTATCAGACCCTGCTCAACGGCTCCCGGGAAGATGTCCGGGATTGTCCATGCCCAGAGCAGTTTCACCAGCAAGAGCACGATCACGACGTATACTGCGATAAGTGCCAGAGTGCCTGATATGATTGCGATCCACCATGTTTTGTTCATTGGTTCATGCCTCCTTTCTTATGGGTTCTGCTCGAGTGATATAGGTAACGTTCCTGAATGCCTGTGGGGCATAGCCTGCCTCTGCCAAACCCACAAAGCTCAGTCGCATCGGTTCAGCGAAACTGTAACGCTGTCGGCTACAGCGTCTGGTTAGGTATACATGAACTACTTCAACTCATTGTCAAATCCTATCAGGCGTTTGCCCATTACTGCCAAGCATGGACTCCGCCATCTCCAGATTCTTTCGCGGTTCGGGGAGCTTTGGATCGAGTTTTACCGACTCCCGAAAGATCTCAATCGCCTCGGAAACCTGACCGCGTTCGAGTATTATTAGACCTTTGTTATTCATTGCGGCAGCTCTTACGCCAGGCGGTGTTTCTGGAGACGACGCCTTGTCGAATTCCTTAACAGCCAAGTCAAATTCACCCACATACATAAGAGTTGTTCCAGTTTGGATGAACAAACTGGGTGAGCCAGAAACCATCTGCCCTTTCCCAATGTCTCCAGAAGCCCGGAAGCGCATCATCGGCATCACTGAGTGGACGTCGAAAGCACGTCCGTCCTCGTAGGCGACGGCAACTCTCACTCTTATGACTTGGCCGGCTATGGACCTCCCTTCCAACGTGTCCAACAGGTTGGCATAGATGGAATCATTGCTGTAATGCAGCAGGACTCGATGCACAATATTGCGTTCCGCCATCTTATTTGCAATTGCCACCTGTTCCTCACCCAACGTTCGGGCGTGCTCGGCTAAGTTGTCGTACGGGGTTGTTTCACCAAATAGCAGATAGGAGGCAACAGCGGGAGAAAGCAGTGCTAACTTATGCAAAACATCAGCAGTTTCTACTTCAACCTTGCAGTGGAAGCGACTTGCAATGAGGTCACGTAAGGTGCTTCTAAGCATGTCATTGTAGTATTCACACTGCAGAAGCAGTCGCCAATGATTAGCGTCGATTAGATGTTTGACGATGGAAAGAAAACCATCAGTAGAATTCGACGGTTTGATTTTTCCACGGTATTCAGCGACCAGACCGTGTCTTTCCAATCGCGCTATAGACGAGTTAATATGCGCCCTCGTGTATCCGGTAGGAGCTTGAAGACTCCCGGCGCTTACATCTGCATGCTGAACCATGTATGCCAGAATCTCAATGTCAGTAGCCTTCAAGGCATCCACATCCCCCTCACGTAGCACGGCCGCTGCCGACCCACATTGTCTGTGTGTCCAATCAGCTAAAGCATCTTCAATTTTCTCGGCAAGGTCATCGCTTCCTTCAAATTCTTTGTAAAGAACTGTACCCGAGATCTGTTCTTTGAACTGTAGCACACGCTGCAACTGTTCTCCCGGATCGGTAATGTCCTCCTCAGAAAGTTTCTTGAAGTAGATTGTTATCTCAGGCTTGGGGTCTTCCTCATGCCATCGTTTTTCAATGCGGTTATACTCTTCCTCCGTGCCAGACTCTGCAACACCAGTGTGCTTGCCGAATCTCTTATTCAGAATGCCAACGAAGATATCGGCCGCGTCCACGTAGGGATTGATCACGTCTTGGGTACGCTCTCCCTTACAGGCTGGAATGTCCTCCCATCCGATCGGCTCAAAGATAAATCCAGATGTCTTCGCAACGATTCGATTGATCCGTTCAATTGCTTTGCGTGCTCGATCCCGCGCCTCAGAGACATCACCCGGGGACGCAATGAACACGTTGACTATTTGGAGACTCTTGCTCATGGGTTTTCACCGCTCTTTTCAAGATGTTTCACTCTACCGTCTCTATAATCGTTTCTCGCCTCTTCAATAGACTTCAGATATTCAGGACTTGAAAGTGCCGACATATCTTCAATTAAATCCTTCAAAGTCGCCCTCATAGTATCTGATATTAAAGATTGAAACTCTACAACGGTTAAATCCTTTACTTTCGTTTCCATGAGTGAACACCTCGGTCCCACCATTTGGATGCAACTATAGAAAAGTCCACTCCATCGCTCATAGTACTGTGCATCCTCCATGCGTCACACATCCCAATGCGGCACAAGATCGCATCCCCCACACGGAAGACACATCGTCTCAGCTACATCAGCCCGCAAGCCATGCGCATCCAGAACCTCGCGCTCGTATTGCGCAAGCGCAAGCAGCCGGTCAGCATCCGGGCGTCTTGCATCCGGGCAGA
>JAYEGV010000029.1:10150-14962 GCA_034659235.1 Methanobacteriota archaeon | reverse complement strand
GTTCATCTTTATCGCCCATTCTTTTTCAAGTCATTGTATACCGTATTTAAGTACTGGTTTTGTTTATATTGGTGCCTCCTCTTCTTTGATATCGGGTTTGGATCGAGTAAGGTTGTAACAATAGCAGTTACACTGTCCCTCGTTTCCGCAATGTTTGGAGGATGGAATTACACAGGGACCTAAGATAAAATATGGCGGCTCTACCTCTGTTGGCAATTTACACTCGCCTTTCTCAAAGCCTGCTTCTACACATCCGGATTGATCCATGCTCGATCGTGATCCGGCACCCCGGAATGGCGGATCGGTGCTGTGCGGCATTGTTGCGTTCGTTCTCCTGATGTGGCAGCCCTCTACTAACGATATACCGAACAGGCGTTCATCGGGTCGTTGTTCATTGTGGTTGTGGGGGTTGTGGTCGTTCGTGTTGGTTACCTCCTTTTGTTCAGACTGGTCTCTCTGATCGACCTGTATGATTCTTCATTCATTACCTCCCCACGTCTCGACCACACTGCAAGTGTCCATATCAACGAGCGCAGAGACCGACACATCGGTCCATGTCACACTGAGCAGCGTCTTTGCCGCATAGAATTTGCTCGAGGTTTCAGGAAGGATCCGTTTCACTGTCGGAACGCCGGCACCAGACAAAGCATCAGCAATCTCCGGATGTTGCATTGCGATTCCAATGGCATCCTGTCTTGTCGTCTCAGGAATTGCTTCGAGCAGATAACCTGTCCGGACAAGTTCACGGTTCCGATATGTGAAATCATACAGATCAGGATATCTGCATGCAGACGATGTAGCAGATACACGGAAGTGCATCGTACCGTCTTTTTCCGAGACCGAGACGGTCACATTGTCATACCCAGCACCCGAATATGGGGCGATCTGGTGCGAGAGTTCAGTCTCGATCAGCTTATGATCGACAGGCGGCGTGCCAGCCCATACAATCATATATGAGCGGGCTTTATTTCCGGTTTCAGTATCTGTAATACATCCTGCACCAATAATCAGTGCGGTTGAGATTGCGATTATGATCAGTATTAATATCTTCTTCATATTATCACCAAGAAAAGAGAATAAGGCGCAGATCCGCGCCTTAATCCGCATCTCCGATCGTTATCGTGTAGCTGAACTCTTCGGCATAGTGCGGCAGCACACCAAGCGTCCAGTCTCCAGCTGCGCCATTCGCGGTGTAGCGTTCGATGTAACTGGTATGACCTTCATGGTATATTCCGCTGTCGCCCACCGCTCCTGGTGGTAGATATGGCGAGACCGTGTTGCCGCCGAGATCGACCGAGCCATGATACGTGACCATGGTGAGATCTGGTGTCGCATCTCCGTCCGGTTCTCTGAGGGTCACATCAAAGGACGGCTGTTCATCGCTGCTGCTTCCGCCGGCAGACATGCCATACCTGTACTGGTTTGACACAATATAGATGGTTATGGGCGCGGTGGTTTCTGCTGTAAACGTCTTGACAAAGGGCTCTGTCGGCTGTGTCCATACCTCAAAACTCAGATGAACCAGAGAGTTCCATTCATCAATGGATGGATCGTCGATGTTCAGGTCAATCGCACCATTGTATCTTCCTTTTGCACCAACAGGCACAACAAGATGCAGATCCACAGTGACAGTCCCGCCTGCCGGCACAACAGATGGCGCATCAATCGTGATCGCATCATCCTCGAATGCCTGAGCCGTGCTGCGCGATCCATAGTACATTCTTTCACCTCCGACTTTCGGGTCGATCTCAATGTCTTCCTCGCCTATATTCTTCAGATTGATCTGGTAATCGTATTTCTTGCCGGATTCAACGCGATCATAGATATCAGACGGTTGTATCTGTATCACAGGTGGCTTCCACACCTCGACGCTGAGGTCGAAGGTGTTGATATAGTTCGGATACGGCATTGGATATAGTGTTTGCATCACATCGTCTGTGAATGCAATCTGCACACCATAGTGTCCGCGATCGGCATCATCCGGGACTGTAACCGCGATTGTGAACTCTTCTTCAGCATCAGGTTTGAGTTCTGCGGATGCAGGTGTTACAGTAACCCAGGTCTCATCGAATATGTATTCGTTGTAGGGTCGATCCTTGACCGCAGGGGCTACTAATATGGTCTTGTTGTCCTTGTTTGTCACCGTTACAGTGATCTCCTCGCTTTCGCCAGGCATCAACTCTGTGTAGGAATGTCGTGGACTGATCTGAAGTTTCGAAAAGTTCATATCTGGCAAATCTCCTGCTGACACCGGCATCGGTGTACCTACGACCTCTTTTACTGCCATCGTTGCCATTGCCGGAATGCCTGCTGTGCAGATCAGCAGGAGAGCCAGCGCCATGCTTGCTGTTTTGTGTATTCTCTTCATAGTATCCTCCTTTTTGTTTATGGCATTCTACGACCCGAGTCCGCATCTCCGATCGTTATCGTGTACTCAAACCGTTCGGCATAGTGCGGGAGTATGTTAAGTTTCCAGTCTCCGACTGCGCCATCCGCAGTGTAGCGCTCGATGTAACTGGTGCGACTTTCATCATACATTCCGCTGCTATCCATCTCCCATGGTGGAGCGCATTTGCTGCCGCCGAGGTTGACCGAACCATGATAGGCAGCCATGGTGCGATTCAGTGTTACTTCATCTCCTGATGGTCCTTTGAGGGTCACATCAAAGGATGGCTCTTCATCATCCTCGCTGCTCCCGCCTCCACACATATCGTACCGGTACTGATTCGACGTAATTTCGATTGTTATAGGTGCGGCGATCTCTGCTGTGAATGTCTTGACGAAGGGATCTGTCGGCTGTGTCCAGACCTCAAAGTTCAGTTGCACCATTTCACGGTCCCATTCCTCAATCGACGGATCATCGATGCCCAGATCGAGTCCGGAGTGGTACTCGCCCTTCGCGCCGATGGGCACAACAAGACGCACGTTCACTGTGGCGGTTCCACCTGCCGGCACAACCGATGGCGCAGTTATGGCGATCGCGTCATCCTCGAATGCCTGCCCCATCGTCTCGTACCGGTACCATCGTTCACGTTTGAGCTCCGGATCGATCTCGATATCCTCATCGCCCGTGTTCTTCAGATGGACCTGGTAATCGTATTCCCTGCCAGATTCGACGCGGTCATGGATATAGGAAGGCTGCATCTGTATCACAGGCGGCTTCCACACGTTGACGTTGAGGTCGAAGGTGTTGATATAGTTCGGATACGGCATTGGATATGGTGTTTGCATCACATCGTCTGTGAATGCAATCTGCACACCATAGTGTCCGCGATCGGCATCATCAGGGATTTCTATCTCGATTGTGAACTCCTCCTCGCTATCATGTCCGAGTTCTGCGGACACGGGCGTTATGGTGACCCATGCCTCGTCAAGGATGTAGTCGCTGTAGGGCTGATCCTTGACTATGGGAGTTACTGATATGGTCTCATTGTTCGTGTTTTTCACCGTTACGGTGATTTCGTCGCTCTCACCGGGCATCAAGTCCATGCCATAGTGCCGTGGATTGATCTGGAGCTTCGAGAAGTTCATATCAAACGAATCTTCCATTACCAACATTGGTTCGGGTACGGGTACAGGAACCACTGCCATTGCTGCCGGAACGCCTGCCGCGCATATCAGCAGGAGAGCCAGCGTCATGTTTACTGTTCTGGTTTTCATAGTATTGTTCTCCTTTTGTTGTTCCCATTTGTCGATATATCGACAAATGCAATTCATTATGTGCGAGTCTTGGTATTTAAACCTTTCGTTAGATCGAAAGGTATTGTGATGAAACGCAGAACTTCACAGCACAATCACAAACGTACTTCCGCGCCCAACCTCACTCTCAGCCCTGATGCTCCCGCCATGTCCCTCGATGATTCCCTTGCATATCGCAAGTCCGAGGCCCGTGCCGCCAACCTCGCGCGTCAATCCGGAATCCACCTGATGGAACTTATCGAATATCAGGTCCAGTTCCTCCGGCGGGATTCCGATTCCTGTGTCACTGACCCTGATCTCAGGATGCCCACCCACCATCCGCGCACAAATTTGGATCTCGCCTTCCTTCGTGAACTTCAATGCATTGCCGATGAGATTCACAAAGACCTGCACCAGTCGATCACGATCTCCGGCGATTGCAGGAGATTCGCCCTGCAGATCGAGGTGAATCGAAATCCCAATCTCATCTGCAATCTTTTTCATGCTTCCGACCGACTCCCTGATGATATCGTATAAATCAACTGGCTCAAGACTCAGTTTCAGGTTTCCTGTCTCGATTCTGGATATATCAAGGAGATCGCTAACGAGCCTCTTCTGCCGCTCAATATTACGATCGATGATTGCGAGCATCTCCTCTCTTGTGCGGAGATCTTTTTCCGAATCAGAAAGCGATTTCAGCACATCCGTAGAGAGTTTCATGGATGTGAGTGGTGTTTTCAGTTCATGGGAGACCATCGAGACGAACTCGGATTTCAGTCGGTCAAGTTCCCTCAATTTAGTATTTGCTGACGCAAGTTCGATATTTGACCTTCTCAAATCTTCGGTCTTCCTTTCAACTTCGCATTCCAGTTCCTTATTCCATCTGGAGAAGATGAGTACGATGCTGCCGCTTCCGGCAAGGATGATTGCGATGACGATAGTGATGAACAGTATCTGTTTCCGGTAGACAGAACGTATCAGTGCCTCAGTCTCGCTTGCTGGGACGCTTGTGGCGACAGACCAGACGCGGTCACGCCAGACAACTGGCATGTATGCCGCGATCCGCCGTTCTCCTGTGATTTCGTCGAAATAGTAGCCAGTACCTTCTCTTTCTCGCATCTGCTCACGCAAGAT
>JAYEGV010000029.1:0-10050 GCA_034659235.1 Methanobacteriota archaeon | reverse complement strand
GAAGGATCTCCGCCACCCTTCAGAATCCCGAATCGCACATTCTTGATCTGTTTTGCTGTTTCCTCTGCCATTTTAATCGCCATTTTTCCATGGTGATCGCCAACGAGAACCAGTGTGGGCATCCGAACATTCCTCAGTTCGTCATGTACATCAAATCTGTTCACTTCTTCCCTTACCTTCATGATCTGTTTTGTATCCTGTGCCAGTATCTGTTTCCTGAAATATTCCCGTATATTCTGCATCTCCTCCCCTCGGTATGCCGAGTTTATAAGTCTTATCAGGACGACTTTTGAAAAAAGTTTCGTCAGGAACAATGCAAGTCTGCAATTGAGTCGCATCATCCATCCTCTGATGCTGCTAAAACTATCGACAATTACGAGTTTCTCGACTCTGTCCGGAAAATCGATTGCAAACCGCTGGGCAACGAGTCCGCCCATGCTCACTCCGACGATCGAGACTTTTTTCAGGTTCATAGATTCAAATATCTCTGCAAGGTCGCCTGCGCAGTCTTTGATCCTGAACGAATCCACCCGTGAGGATCTACCGTGCCCTCTCATATCCGGAACGATTAAGAAGAGATTCATTGACGGGTATTTCTGTATTTGAAGATCCCACATAGAATGGTCTGCCCCGAGACCATGTATCAGAACCACAGGCATGCCTTCCCGGCTCCCATAAGTCTCATAGTATATTTCGACTCCATTTGATGTCTTTGCTATCATCCTGACGCAACTCGCTAATATTCTATTGATTCTCTAATCTTTCGATTTATCGATAAACCTACTTACACATAGTCATACTTAAATCTTTCGATAAATAGTCATACTACTGACCATACAATCTAACTCTTCATTTCAGGAGGAGACGCTTCCACACATCTTCGCCCGGAGACGCCACTCCAGTGGAACTCCTGAACCTGCCTCAGCCCATGCGTGATATTTCACGCGCTCGTTCTTCGCAAAAGCGCCCGTATCCGCGTCTTCAGTTCCAGCAGATCAAATGGCTTGGTCACATAATCATCGGCACCGATCTCGATACCAAGCACCTTGTCCTTGATCTCGCCTTTTGCGCTGAGCATGATGATCGGGATCTGCCTTGTTGCCGGATCCTCTTTTAGTTTCATGCAGACCTCATAACCATTCAGTTTCGGCAGCATCAGATCAAGTAGAACCAAGTCAGGCGTCTCATCTCTCACTTTTTCGAGCGCCTCAGCGCCATTGACCGCTCCGACGACTGTATAGTTGTCCGCCTCGAGCGCTCGCGTCAATGGGATCAAGGTGTCCGGTTCGTCATCAACGACCAGTATCTTGGTTCTTGTGTCGGAGAGCCTGCCAAGCCGCGCTTCCACCTCCTCCTGTTTGATATCGAGTCTTTCTGCAATCGCTCTGTTTGAGGTCGTATCGTCCTGCTCCAGTATCGCAAGGATCCGTTTATCAATCTCGTCGAGTTTCATCCGTATTCACCTCACCGTTTTAATATCTGTGTGTATCTGGTATGTAAAGTATTTGGGTACGTAGGGTTTTCATCACTCGTTACCAACTCATCTGGGTGTTGGACTGGTGAGTCTCGCAGTAGACAAAAGTTTGGTTCTTTCTGATCTGCCGATTGATCAAAAGATCTGCTATAAGATAGTCGTATCAAATTTAAAACAGGATAACCTTATAAATAATGGACTCATAGATTAATGCATGAGCGCGCTTGAAAAAGTATTCGGAAGAACAGCACAGATGATCGTTCTGGAGAATCTGATGAAGAACCGAGGCACGTTTACATATCTTTCCGGAATCGCAGAGGAGACCGGACTCTCACATTCGAGTGTTTCTAGGGTGATCGAACCGCTGCTCGCAATCGAGATTATAACCGAAAAAAAGGTTGGAAAACAGATTCGCACGTTTACGCTGAATGAGGAGAATCCTTTGACTGAATTTTTGCTCTGCTTTTACGATAAACTGGGGACGTTGCTCCCTGACTAATCTCCCCCTGCCCGAGTCACGCTCCGTGTATCCATGTCAACGAGCGCAGAAGCTGATGGGACTACTGAACCTCCGGTACCAGGAGCTGGTGATAAGCATCAATCGTTGCATCCCCCTATCCTCCCGACAAAAAAGATTTCCGCTCTTTGTATTCTTCCTCATCCTCGAACTCGAACCTCAAGACCTCATCCCAAACCACGAGATCTCCATCTTCTCACGATTAATCGCTTCACAATATTCCTTAAGCGCATCCTGCTCCTTGAAGTAGTCAAATCTAACGAGTATCTCATCTGCAGTTGTATTTATCGTTGCTGATCGATGTATGAACTTCCCAACGATCGTTCCAACCGTCATTTTATGGTATTTCTCATCCAGGCTCTCCTTGAAGTCGCCGATGACATTGAACGCCAGAGTTTTGATCCAACCGATCAACATGACCGATTTATCCCTGAACTGCATCTTCTCCACCCTGTGATTAAGCGGATAGCTCTTTGGGAGTGCGTCAAGGCTTAAATCATGCTTTAATAGAACATGCTCAATATCGTATGGTTATCTGCGTGTATCTGCGTCCATCTGCGGTTAATTTCAGATGTGATCTCCTTAATCAACCGCAGATAAACGCGAATGAACGCAGATGAGGCTATATAGAACCACAACTTATTGAACAAGTACCTTTAATACTCGATAACACAATTCATGGTTCTGTCTCCCACGATACTCGATTACAATGTCGTAAGCAGGCGTATCTTCGTCGTTTGTATAAATGGGATAGAACCTACCCTTCTCCAACTCTCTGATTCTCATCCAGAATCAGTATTTTTGATTGTTGTGACATCCCTCTCAGAACCGGGCAACAGCCTGGCACAAGTAGGCAATTTCCGGTCTGAATAAATAACTCCCGCTCCGCGACTCCCGCCCCGTCAGAGAACCGCCTCTGCCGCATCCCGGTACGCATCCATCACATACGCGATGACGCAGAGCCCCGACATTGGTGCCACGCTCTTTGAGCGGTTGTGTGTCTGCGCTGCCTCGTTTGAGTTTGGTGTTCTGAGATTCGCATCCGGAAACCATCCGTAATTCGTGCCTGTTATTCCATCGCCATATTAGCTGTGCACAAGTTACACAGATAACAGGCAATCCAATAACATCAAAGCAGTTGCAGATATCGATCCAGTTCCCACTGATGCACCTGAACCCGATACTCCTCCCACTGCGCAGCAGCAATCCGCATGAACGCATCATAAGCGTGTTCGCCAAGCGCCGATCTCACGACATTATCCGATCTCAGATGGTCGAGCGCGAGACTGAGGCTTGTCGGAAGCGTATCGATGCCAGCATCGGTTATCCGGTGAAAGTCCATCTCATAGATATTCTCTTCGATCGGTTCACCAGGATCGATCTTATTCCTTATACCGTCCAGTCCAGCCGTCAATATGGTTGCGAATGCAAGATATGGATTGCATGACGGATCAGGGGATCGTAGTTCGATTCTCGTGCCTATCCCTCGTGCTGCAGGCACCCTGATCAGCGAACTCCGGTTCGCCCATGACCATGTGATGTACACAGGAGCCTCGTATCCGGATACCAGTCGTTTGTATGAATTGACGACTGGATTGGTAATCGCAGTCACTGCTTTGACATGGGCAAGCAGCCCGCCAATGAAATATCTTGCAGTATCACTGATCTCATGATCGGAATCAGGATCAAAGAACGCGTTTTCATTATTTTTGAATAGAGATATATTTATGTGCATGCCAGACCCACTCGCTCCAAACACCGGCTTTGGCATGAATGTGGCATGAAGATCCTTGTTTGTTGCAATCGTCTTGGTCACGTACTTGAAGGTGACGACATTATCTGCGGTGGAGAGTGCATCGCTGTACTTGAAATCGATCTCATGCTGCCCGTTGGCAACCTCATGATGCGATGCTTCGATCTCGAATCCCATATCCTCGAGTGCGATCACGATATCCCTGCGGATGTCCTCTGCAAGATCAACAGGTGGGAAATCAAAATATCCTCCTGAGTCATGTGGGATGGTTGTTGGTATACCGTCTCTCTTCCGAAAGAGGAAGAACTCCAGTTCCGGTCCGATGTTCATGACATAACCCATCTTCTCTGCTTCCTTCTCTGCTCTCTTGAGAATATATCTCGGGCAGCCAGCAAACGGCGTGTTATCTGGAAGATACACATCACATACGATTCCAGCGACCCTGCTCCCGTCTGCTTCCCATGGAAGAATCCGAAACGTTGCAGGATCTGGCTTTAATACCATATCGGATTCCTGTATCCTTGCAAATCCCTCGATAGACGAACCATCAAAGGATATTCCGGCAGAGAGTGCTTTCTCCATCTGCGAAGCCGGTATCGCTACGTTCTTTACGATTCCGAGAATGTCCACGAACTGAAGCCTGATGAACTTGATATTGTTCTCGACAATCGTGTTCAGTACGTCTTCATTGATGATCATCGTATCGTATTATGATCTGTGATATTCATAAATCCATCTATTACGATGAAGAATGTGGCGATCTGTGAGTAAAAATAACCCGCAGCGATGCGGGATTTGTTATGGGGGTTGGGCATGTTCCGATCTCCTGATCTAATACTTTAACTGCGTTTGATCACGTCCATATAATCTCTCATCAACATCTCAACCAAACCATTTCTATCATCCGGTATGATTTTTCGCCATTGCCAGGTCGCAATAAGCATCATTCAGATATGCGAGAGACCTTGCCTCCCATCTATGCTGAAATTTTCCACCCAATCCTGACACCGCCTGTTGTGATGGGTGATATGTTATGTCGCTTGAATATATTTCGGTCAAGCACGTTCTTTCCGTAGATCACTTTCCCATCCGCTATAACGTCAAGGTAAAAGGAACTTGTGATATCATCAAGTGCCTTTTCTTCTGCGAAGATCGGATCTATAGGGATGCCGATTGCCCGATAGCTGCTCTTCTTTATCTGTTTCCAGTATTCGTACGGGTTTAGCCGCTCAGCCTCGCCCTCAACATCCGGAAACTACCCGAGACCCTGCTGCGCCCACGTCGCCAGCACTGTCATGATCCGCTCATGAATTGACGTCCCTTTTCCATTACGCAGTGTTCCTACGATCTTCCGCTGAACGACATGCTCGCGAAGTGCCCTTTCTGCTCTGTTGTTGGTCGGCTCCATGCCCGGATGAATGACAAACGTGAACCAGTACCAGAAAGCCGTTTTCTATCTTACCGATGAGCTTTTCCACATTCTCGCTTTCGTATTCTCTCTTGAGCCATCGTTTGAGCATACTTGCTCAATAAGTTGTGGTAAAGGACGAAATCAGTGTAATCAGTGTTAATCTGTGTCTAAAAATATTATCAGACACAGATTCACACAGATTCACACAGATTACTGGTTGTCTGTAACGTTGGATTTATTTAAAGACTCCACACGATATTGAGCATGTACGAAGTTTTGTGGTTGAAATGGATTTTAGATCGATCTGGAAGAACTGTAGAGGGAGCTAAACACATACCTTTTTTCAATTCAAAAATTATCCGAAACCTGACTCCTTAGATACTCTATAACAAGTCTTATCGCACTCTCTATAGCCATATCCATCTGTTCAGGAATAATATTGCCGCTGCTCAGCCGTTCATCAACAATGCCTGTCACACAGGCTGTGGGAATATTAAAGAGTCTTCCCATTATAAAGAGCAGTGAGCATTCCATCTCCATATTTACCGCACCCAACCTGCTCCAGTAAGAGACGGCATCTCTATATCTGGTCTCATCGGGCTGGTATCCACGAAATCCATCCTTTCTGCCCTGACCTGTGTAAAGTGTTGCCGTAGTAACAGTAATTCCACTTACATAAGGAATCTCAAGTTTTTCCGCCATCCGGATCAATTCATAAGTCATCCTGATATCAGGGACAGCTGGATATTCCTGGTCAGGAATAATCTGGGGAGATGCCCCGTCCAATCGTACCGCACCTTCCGAGATAGCGACTTTCCCTGCGGATGCTTCCTCACTCAAACCACCAGATGTGCCGAGACGAATCACCCCTTTTAATGCAGGCATGATCTTGAATGCCTCGTCCAGCATTATTGAAAGCCCTGGTCCACCTATTCCATGTGAGATCGCCGCTACCTTCGCATTCTGTAGCGTTCCAATCCAGGTTCTGTATTCCCGATTATCCCCGATCATCAGAGGATCGTCCAGATGAGAGGCGATCTTATCGGTTCTCGCCGGATCTCCACATGTGATCAGCCATTGAGCATCGCTTACAAGATCTTGATTGATAGCCAGATGGTATGTATTTCGCATATCACACCTCATGTTATAGAACCAGCGATCTACGAGTCATGCTCCCCTCATTGGCATTTTATATATTTAACCATTTCTTCCCAGTCCCGCACGATCCCATATTTCCGGTTAAAAAACGATAATATGTTTTTAACGTCTCTCTCAAGTAGAAAATCTGCCTGCGGATGTGTTGTGGTCACATATCCTGGCCAATCGATGATTAGAACGCCATCCGGACTGACGAATATATTATACTCGCTCAGATCAGAATGAATGAATCCTGAGGAGTATGATTTTTTGATCTCTTCTATAATCTCATCCAGGAACCAGTCCGGATCATCTACTGTTGTCTTCGATAGTTCGCTTCCGGGCGCGACACTCATGACGATCACATGCCGATTATGATCCACACATCCAGGCACATTGACCGCATTGTGCAGCGCGAGGAGTGCATCATATTCACGCTTGGCAGCACGTCTGGCTACAAATATCCAGTGATGTTGATTTCCGGCATCGCGCGTTCGTGTCACCTGTTTGAAACTCGTGTATCCGGCGCGATGGAACTTCAGGATGACCGGTTCATCATCGTATATCCCTTCATATACAACCGATTCCTTACCAACGCCGATATTCTCTCCGATTGCCGATAATCCTCTGCGCGTCAGTGTTCCGAGCGCAAGTGCATCATACCCATCGAAGTTCATCCTGTACCCTTCGTACGGTGTGGTGGTCCTTTTGATGAGATTGAATTTGAGAAGACGATTGATACGATACAGAACCTCTTCAGCAAATAATCTCGAAAAAAAAGCTACCATCTGCGATGGAACCCATTGATACTGCCGCATACCAACTTCTATACCTGTAAGAGTTCGAAAATCATTTTTTTCCAGTTTCTTGAAAACTGCACTCTTGAACATCGTGATAAGCCAAGGTCCGGATTCGAACCGGAATGGAATCGCTCTGCAGGCGATCGCGTAGCCGCTCCGCCACCTTGGCATTGCTATTTGTCATCAGTTGGCCATACTGTGCTTTTACACTGCATTTTAACTTGTGTATCGATCTTCTGATGTTATGACATATAAAAGATTTGTGCCAGAATCGATTATGGCTACTCACACCTTCAGATCATGCAGTTCATACTCCAGCCCCTCCGCCTCCAATCGCTTGAGCAGCAAATGCAGTTCATCATCCACTGAAAGCACGAAAGAAGGTACTCCATGCCATGCCGCCTCAACCACCGCCTCTCTTGCACCAAACATCACATTTGCATCGATTCCAATATTTTTCAGGGCTATCAATGCCTCCACTCCGATTGCGACAACGAAATGCTTCTCCTTTACAAGTTTTTTAAGCATCTGATAATCAACAGCAGCAGAACCTCCACGATGGACCCTTGGCATCTTCCCGATCACGATTTTGACATCCGGAAGATCGATGATCCCTTTCAGATTGGTAACACCGACATCCTTTCCTTTCTGTACATCAGAGATGGTCTCACCTGTCGCATTTGTTTCATGCTCCATGGATGCGTACAGGAGCCCATCACGCATGTACAGAAACACGTGCGTATCTGCCTGCAGTGGTTCATCTGCGATCGCAGTCCAGACCGCAACCTGACTGACGACCTCATCGAGTATGAATCGTGCATATCGCCTGAGTGCAAACGCATTTTCGGTTATCCATTCGACTCCCTTTGCAGTCGTCTTATATCTGACACGTCCATCACTGTACACAAAACCCTGATTCGCCAGTTCCTTGAGATACTCGGAGACTGCCTGCGGTGTGATTCCGAGCGTATGTGCAATCTCGCTCTGCCGCACATTCGGCTGATGCGATGCGATTTCCACCAGAATCTGGAATTTCGTTGCGTCCCGTTTGCTCTGGAGAAGAAGTGTCATATCATTAAATCATATAATATTTAATATGAACTTTGCGGTTCGATCACCTGCCCGGATGCACATCTCCGACACACCGCACGAGTGGCTTTGCGATATGCCTTCTCGCGCACGGCGGAACCTCATACCAGCCGCAATCGAGATTACGTTCAATTAATACACGATCCGGCACATCTGAGACGTTTCCACATTTTTTGCACCGGTAGCCCTGCCCGACACCAGCGGATTTCATGCGCCTGCCGCATGTACACATCGGATTTCTGATCTCATATCGATCAGCAAGACGCTCAATCTTCATCTTTTCAAGATGGACCGTTTTATTATTGACACTTCCGCACACAACGACCTGATCTCCTACAACCAGTTGCCTGACAATATATCGAAAGTTCTTTGTCGGCTCGAAAGCGGCGCAATCAATCCTTGACTTTGAGTTTCTCATCCCAAAGATGACATGTCCGCCGCAGATCGTTCGCGGCGCAGACGAGATGACGCCCTTCAGGATATACGAGCGCCCGTCAACGGTCTGATCGATCGTTGATCTTACCAGATGCATGTCGGTTCCCTGATTCGTCATGAAGAGAGTGAAGCGTTCGACTGGTTCTGATCTGATATAATTATAAGCATCGATAACCCCATCCATCTCTCCGCGAATTCCGAATAACACAGGGTCATTTCCATGCGGGGCACAAACGATCGTTTTATTTGCAATATCAACGGTATCCCATGTTTCCGGATATGTTCGCAGGTCCGCTTCCCTGATACTGCGCAGATCGATTTCTCTTGGCGTGCCAATCATGGATGATCTCCGATATGCGATCAACTCGAAGGTGTGATCAGGCATGCCGGTTGATGCGATCCCTGCTGCCGCGAGCGCACCGATTAAACCACGTCCGTTCTTGAATTCGTAGAAATCGATGTTATATTTATTGATAACATGTTTTGCATCCTCGATGCGGAGAATATCCTGTATCGCACATCTTGAAAATGATCTGAGATCGTTTCTTAGATTCTCAGACACACCATTGAGAAACACCACTCCTGGATTTGTGTTTTCATCGGATAATTTCGATTGATTCTTTACTTCGTTCAGAACGATTCTTTTTACCTTTTCCGGATTATCCGTATCGATGTTGATGGCAATCGCACCATTTCCTCTGGTTTTATATCTGATGTTTGGGTTCAATCGAATTAGAAGCGGATAACCGACCAGATCTCCATAATTCTTCAGTCTATCCACTAATACTGCTGCGATGTATGTTGTGCAGCCGCCTTCGCTTCGTGAGTCAGTATCGTCGATTCCAATGATCATCTGATCGTACAAGATTTTAATTATGGTTACTGCTATTTATGCGTATGAGCATCATTCAACCGAACTACACCGATGGATTGGTTCATGTGGTCGTTCAGGATCTGCACACAAACGAGGTCTTGATGTGTGCATACATGAACAAAGAAGCATTCGAACTTACACTGGAGACCAATATAGCGCATTACTGGAGCAGAAGTCGAAAAAAGCTCTGGAAAAAGGGAGAAAGTTCAGGACATCTCCAGAAGGTCCATGAGATATTGATCGATTGCGACTGTGATGAACTGCTGCTCAAAGTTGAGCAGATCGGAGGAGCCTGTCATACCGGGTATCGATCCTGCTTCTATCGAACGATCGATGGCGAGATCATTGGCGAGAAGGTGTTTGAGCCGTCTGAGGTGTATTGATCGCCTCAGAGACCGTATGACTGTCTTTTTGGTCATTCACAAATACCAAATCAAGACGGATGCAAAGACAAGCACTATCGATACAAAAATATAATCACAACGTCTGAATGTAACAACTCACCTTTGAGAAGTTGATCTGTTTTTAGCCTTTCCGTTGGGTGACACTTCAAGTTTTTT
>JAYEGV010000028.1:0-15026 GCA_034659235.1 Methanobacteriota archaeon | reverse complement strand
GCTGGCATCATGTCATCGGTTATGTATCCTGAATCATCAATAATCTAATGTCGCGCCCGCGCTAAGATTACACAAGCATCTCTGACACTTGGTACGAAAAACTCTCAAAAACAGTGGCATCAGCCGCCATTCTGAAACAGCTCATTGGATCGACAGTTCAGTAGATCATCCAAAAATAATCTTAGCATTCAATATAAATATGAGCTCATGATTATAGTAACACATTCTCTTAATTCATGAGAATTCCATGGAACTTCGAACCAGCATCAGAGTTTCTCTCATCCGGTATAAGACAGTTTCCACTCATTTAGGCTGCAAAGGATTCCTTTGTTCTGCTAAATTACAGGTACGTTACCTGTGCGTGCTAAAATCGGAGATTAAATTTCCATAATCAACCGCAGCCGCCGTCCACTGCACCAACCTTATTTTCAGCCTTACCGATGATCTTGAACGCTCCCGAAATCCCGAACTCGTCGCATTCGAGAACTTTCTGGTGTCGTAGCACCCAAAAGTTTAGGAGCGTACAGGTTTTTCAGTTTCGGAAGGTTTTTAGTCATCGGTACGGCTGAAAATATGGATAGAACCACGATTGGCGTGGAGAGCGGTGATGGATGGCTTCGACAAAACCAACTCCATCACTACGATAAGCATTTATACTTAGCAAATATCATATTACTTAGTGATATGCATAATGATCAGTGAAACCAAAATATCAAGTGGGTATTCGACCATCATCCCGGCAGAGATCAGAAGATCGCTCGGCATTAACCCTGGCGATATTTTAGTGTGGACCCTTGACGATCATGAACTAAAAATAAAGCCGCGGAAGAAGATACAGTTCAAGGACATTGTAGGTTTGATTGAAGAAGGAGGAGATGCAGTATCCGCAAAAAAGAGAATTCAGCGCGGTGGATGAATGATTTTTGTTGATTCGTCCTACTATATCGCCATAGCGGATATAAAAGACCAGTGGCATGAAAAAGCCCTCAAACTATCTGAGTATGTTGAGAACAACCGCAGTGTCATATCAAGTTTTATTATCTCGGAAGTCATGACCGAGATTGGTAGGAGAAGTGGCGGAAAAGTTGCTTATAATTTGTATAATTACTTTATAGACAACTGCAAAATCGTCTACATCGACAGAGACATGCTTGTCGAAAGTATGGAGATCTTTCTCAAGTATGATGGAACACTCTCGCTTGCAGATGCCGCTTCAATCGCTATTATGAATAATATGAAGATCAGTGAAATCGTATCGTTTGATTCTGATTTTGACAGAGTGAATTTCATAAACAGAATCCATACTTCGCAATAATCCTCTTTGTGGGTTTGATTCCACGAAGGTTGCCAGCCCAATATATTTACATCATTCGAACACATACAAGAATAACATGGATATCATATTCGATGACATCGGAAGTTATCCGCTTCCACAGGGGGAGGAGAGTCGTGTGCAGCAGGCATTCGCAGACAAGCGGTATGGTGATGTAACAGAGATCATCTGCGATGCCATGCGCCAGAAGATCGCTGCTGGCGTTGATGCCCCGACATATCCACAGTTTCAGGATATGAATCAGCAATTCCTGCGGATTATCAACGATCCAACCTGTAATGAGGCGCCTTTTTTTGTGAAAGATGCCTGCGCAGAGATCATCGAACTGCATGCCATCGAACCTGTTGCCAGAGAATATTTCGAGGAGAAAGGAGAGCGATTGAGGATCAGGGTCTGCGTTACAGGCGCAATCGAACTGTACCTGAACCAGTTTGGCAGCACCGCGTACACGGATATACTGGAACTCTTCGCACGAAGCATCGATCGGTTCGTAAAAAATGCGCTGGATATGAGATCATCGTTTGAGGTATCGGTAATAAGCATCGATGAGCCGAGCATTGGAATCAATCCGGATATCATGTTTGATGATGATGAGATCATTCACGCGCTCAATCTTTCAACGAAATCCTCTCGAGTCGATACCGAGATACACCTGCATTCACCAATTCATTATACCATCGCATGTGAGTCTGATTCGATCAATGTCGTCGGCGTGGAATCCGCAGCAAATCCTGATTATCTCGAACTGATCGATAAGAATGATCTGAAACAATATGATACATTCTTGCGGGTAGGTGTGGCAAGAACCGATATCTTCGGCATGACCGCTGAATTGAATGAGAAATACGAGACCAATGTCTGGAAGGATACGTCCCGGCTCAACGAGATCGTAACCGCGATGGAGACACCGGATATAATCGCAAAGCGGCTTGAAGATGCTTATGAACGGTTCGGAGATTTGATACGATATGCCGGACCTGATTGCGGGCTCGGAGCATGGCAGTATCAGGATCTTGCATACCAGCTCCTCGCAAACACTGGCAGGGGCATCTCCATGTTCAGAAGGGGTATATCATGATGGAGCGCGTTCCCACTGGTATTTCTGGTCTCGATGAACTGACCGGAGGTGGATTCATCAGTGGAGACGTTGTCCTGATCACAGGCAGCCCCGGTTGTGGAAAAACAACGCTTGGACTCCAGTACCTGTATCGAGGCGCTATTGATTATAAGGAGAACGGAGTATTTGTCACGCTCGAGGAAAGCCCGGCGCGTGTGATCCGGAACACATGGCAGTTCGGGTGGGACATCGAGCGGCTGGTCAAGGAGAACAGAATGCGAATCATTCGCGCAGATCCGATTGCTTATTCACGTTGTATTCCTGATCGGAGTGACAACAAGACCCCGCACATCGACCTGGGATCGGTAATGATCGAAACACTCAGCAAGCAGATCGAACATCATGTGAATGAAATTGGTGCAAAACGCATATTTATCGACTCGATAACATCTCTTAAAATCTCAGAGAATGAATTTCAGGTCAGATCTGCCATACTCGAACTTATCAAGAATCTTGAAAACCTCGAATGCACAACGATTCTTGCAAGCGAGATCACCCCGGGTGCATCAGCCCGTGAAACGTTTAATGTGGAGGAATATCTGTCAGAGGTTGTCATTCGCATGCACATGTTCCGATCAAGTGGAAATCGAGTGAAGGCGATCGAGATTCTGAAGATGCGCGGAGCAAAGCATGATGAAATGATGCGACCGTACGCGATTATTGATTCCGGGTTGGCCATATATCCGAGAGAGACCGTCATCGATGGCGAGATTGCCGGTGCGGTGGCGACGCTGTGAAAGTATCAACACGCGAATCGATGTTCTTGGCTCGCTTTTTCCATCGATCGAACCGAAGGGTTCCGGTACATAGCTGCTGGACGACACGTATCAATTCATGAAATCACATCAGAATCCCCCACGCCAGAATGATCAGGAGGAATATCCCGGCAAATGCAGGTTTACTCCATGATAATACCTTCTTGCCATCCAGAACACTGAATGGGAGCATGTTGAACGCTGCAAGCCAGAGATTGATCTGAATGCCAAGCGAGATTGTGAGCCACCCGTACACTCCGAGCCCCTCAACAAATTCGCTCTGCATTGCAATCATCCAAAAAATCAATGCCAGCAGGACGTTCATAAGCGGACCCGCAGCAGCGATACGACCGTTCTGCTCACTGGAGATGTATGATCCTGATATGTACACGGCACCAGGGGCTGCAAATACCCAGCCAGCCAGATACGCCACCCCGACTGCAAACATGAGTAGCGGTGGGCTCATACGGAACTCTGCCCAGAGTCCGTATTGCTGTGCGACGACCTTGTGGGCGAGTTCATGCAGCAGAAATCCGATCCCGACCGTAAAGAGTGATACGATGAAATAGTGGACCACGGTTTCACTGAAAAGATTGAATCTTCCAATACCAGACAGCACAAACGCGAACGCAGTCGATATCGCAATCCATGCGATGAACAGATGTTGCAGTTCGGTATCACTGGTTCGAATGCGGGTTTTCTTTTTTGGTGGTGGTGTTCCGATGGTGTATATTCTCGAATCCATTTCTGGCATATTATTTTATAGTTGATCTTGATACTTTAATGGTTTGTTCTGATAAGAGTATGTTAAAAAAAGAAGAGTGGTGAAGGGATTTCTCCCTTCGTTCTACTGTTTTACCTGCGCCGCAGCATCACATAAGCGACTGCGAGCAACCCTGCAATTGCGAATACACCTTCAAATCCCGGTAGTCCTTCTTTCTGCGTCTCCGGCGCCTCTTTTCCAGCCGCTGGAGTCTTTTCTGGCATCGCAGTCTTCTTCGTTGGTTCTGGCGTCACCCACTCTCTTGCTGGCGTTGTTCCCGGCGGATAGGTAACGTTGCTACCTGCTGGCGTCGCTGTCACTGTCGGGGTTCCGAACCAGCCTGGTGGATATGTGCCTTTTCCACCACCGCCACCGTGGGATCCGGAGTAGCTGCCTCCCGATGGTGGCTTGCCAGCAAGTCCGAAGGTACCCACACAGAGGTAATCGCTTATGTCAGCGATGAAACAGTTCCCGTCACGGGTGGTGGGTAACGCAACCCATCTCTTTGTATCGTTGTTGTACGCATATATCTGTACGGTATTCCGATCAAGCCCCATAGCATCGAGTACCGTGTCATTGACACACATCCTGACAGTTATCGTACCATTGCTTTCAGCCAATGCATTATGGATCTCCTGACTCACATCAACGATGACTGCGCTGATGAACTCGTAGCCAGTTCCCAGACCAGCGGTAGTCCCATTGTCAACATACGGTGATGTGGTAGCGTTTCCTATGGCTGTTATATTGACAGTCCCGGACACATTGACATCGAAGTCACCGGTCACATTTGTATTGTCAGACTCAAGTGTAAAGTTGGTGTCATTATCCAATGCGGTACTGTTCTCCGGAGCGTCCACGGTCACCCATACCTTGTAGGTTGCGTTGCTCGATACACCGCCGTTGACAGCATATACCTCTGAGATTCCCACATGCAGTGCTGTGAAGTTTCCTGCGGTATCGATCGTTCCAACGTATGTGTTGGTGCTGTACCATGCAAACGATGCGGATGTGTTGCTGTTACCGTACTGATCGCTGGCTGCGGTATCGAAATCCTCGGATTCGCTGATGTTGAGCGAGGCTGATTTCGGTGTCACGTTGATGCTTTTTACAGCGCCCGGAGCAACCCACACCACGCCTGAATCAGAGTAACCGTCTGGATCGGCTGCCACAGACCATGCATAATATCCACTCGTAGCTGGATTCCTGATCATACCACTCGCGAATTTCAATGTCATATTGTCACCTGGTGCTATCGGACCCAGTGCCCCGAGCGAGATGTTTATTGAGCCGTTTACAGATGCGGTTGGCACCGTCAGGTGCAGTGATGCTGTGCTCGCCATACACATCTCTGTTACATCTCCCTCGCTGCAGTTTGTAACGAACGGACCATACACACCATCACAGGAAGAAGTGTTGGCTACATTTACCCAATATCCAGACTCGTTGCTGTATGCGAAGGATTTACTTATTATTTCGTCTGTGCTCTCATTCTGTAACGTTAGATTAACAGAACAGAAATAATTTTCTGTGTCCATAGCAGTATATCCTTTTGGAAGGATTACATTCACAAAGTATATACAACCAGTTGAATTATTCAGAACGCAGGTGTATTCAGGCGACTCACCGGGCGGAGAGCTGTATGGATCTATCGTAACCTCTATACCAGCACCGACCGGCGCTGCAACAGCGAGTAAGCAGACCATCGCCATGAGAAATGGTAGCATCATCGAGATCGTTCCACTCCCTGTCATTAGTCCCCCTCATAGTACATCTAGTATCTTGACACACACGATCGTTGCAAATGCAAAGAGAAGAGGTGCGATTACTAACATGCTATTTCTCCCCAGTTTCTGCAATTTGTCACTATCGCATGAATCTGACAGTTCCTTGGCGATAAGGAGAATGATCAATAGTACCGTTCCCATAGCGCCGAGTGCGGTTGCAGTAGTTGCTGCAATAGTCGTTATAGTAGTTATTGTTGTGATCATCTACTGGCCCCCAATCCAATGACCTTACATAATATTTTGACAGTTATGATATAAATAGTTTGCGATCTAGTATTATACATAATGTTGCGAAAGAAGATGACGGTTGATACCGGGGTTATGATGTATCTGTGTTTGTTGTTGATTGCCGAGTTTGTAACCACACGCAATTTAAGAGCAGGAATGATCATTCAGGGATGTATTCTATTCGCTCTGTTATTGCACGGCGTGATGGTGGATGATCAGTCAATTTCAAATATGTACACGTCCCTCTCCATTGCCCCCCTTATCAGGATATTGTCTCTATCTATTCCACTCCTGCAGTTTGAAAATATGTTGTGGTTTGTGATCGTGGGTATTCCGCTTTTCATTGCAATCTTCACATGTATGCATATTCAGCATCTTGATAGAAGAAGTGTGGGTCTTGTGGTGCCGTCGCGCAAGGATGTTTCACTTACATGCGGAATCATAGTATTTGGAGTGCTGCTCGGATGGATGGAATACCAGATACTTGAACCCGGGTTGATGATTGCCGCGAGTACATCATGGGTTACGCCAATCCTCATTCTTCTGGTATGCACGGGCTTTCTCGAGGAACTCTTGTTTCGAGGACTCTTGCAGCACACGTTCACAGAGACAATGGGCATGCGCGGAATTTATGTGGTATCTGCCATCTTTGGCATTCTTCACATTGGAAATTCGGTTTACGACTGTTTTTTCGCAGCAATGGTCGGATTTATCTATGCATCTGTCGTACAAAGAACAGGATCTATTTATGGCGTATCAATATCACATGGAACCATTAACACCATGCTTTTTTTGGTTATGCCGTATCTCGCGCTATCTTCATAAGTGATTGGGTGCTGGATCGGTATGCCTGAATCTCTTGGTCGTGGTCTTGCGGCGGTTGCAGCACAGCGCTGTGAGCCCTATGTGTAATCGCTGCACAGCGCCTCAAGAATGGGAAGGAAGAGATCATAGAGACGCTCGATGAAACAACTGCAAAAAGAATATATAGGAATAACGGTCAATGAACGTGAAAACAAAGGAGGTGCGATTTAATGGCAGAATATAGATGTAAAAACTGTGGATACGTTACCGTTGCCGATGAGGCGCCAGAAGAGTGTCCAGTCTGTAAGCACAAGAATTCGTTCGAGAAGATCAGTGAGTGATGCATATCACCGTGCGAGTGTTTGACCAACACCACGCAAGGCGACAGCCCCCATTCATCGATGGACTACTATCCTATCTACATACGGATAGATGCCTCTTCCGGAAAAACGGAAGATTGAGATAAATCCGACGTTCACCCAGCTTCAAGAACCATTATAAAGAATGCGCTCCTTGTTATCCATAATGGCACAGGTTAAGAACCGGACTGCAACGATCATCATCCTCTTAGCAGTCACTCTCCTCCTCTCTACATCTAAAATAGCCAACCTCGTAACCGATTACTGGTGGTTCGACGCTCTTGGTTTCTCCCGGATATTTATAATCAGCCTGAAGGCAAAGCTCCTCCTCTTTGCGCTCTCAACGTCAGTATTCTTCGCATTTGCGATGATCAATCTCCGGATCTCTTCAAAGGTGAATGAGTCCAAAATTCCGTTCAGCTGGAAGTTCACGGTTTCTCTGGCACTGGCATTCCTTGTGGGGCTTGCAAGCTATCAGAAGTGGTTTATTCTGCTCCAGTACCTGAATCAGGTGCCCTTCAACCTGCAGGATCCGATCTTTTCAAGAGATGTGTCCTTCTACATCTTCTCACTGCCGCTCTTTCTCGCCATCAAAAACTTCCTGCTCTTCTGCGTGGCGGCAGCGATCGTACTGGTGCTCCTCGATTACATGCAGTCGTTTCTGGAGAGTGTTCTTCGACAGCCGCAGGTGATCGCGCCAGACGGCACATCATACGGTATCGACTTTAAGAGATCGCTCTCGAATCTGAAAGGGACGGCAATGGTGCACATAGCGATTCTCGGATCGCTCTTCTTTGCAATTCTTGCGGCAGGTCACTATCTTGCCGGATTCTCGATCATGTATTCTGAGAAAGGGATCGTTGTTGGGGCTGGCTACTCCGATGTCGTGATATTCCTCCCAATAATCAGGATGCTGATGATTTTGGCGGCAGTAATTGCTGTATTGTGTTGCATCTGGATATTTGTAATCAAAAAAGTGAAAAGCCTCGGAAAAAATCACATACTGCCATCTATAATCATCCTTTACCTGTTAGCCGCTCTGATCTTACCGACAGTGATCCCTGCAATCGTCCAGACGTACAAGGTCTCGCCAAACGAGATGAATCTGGAGAAGCCGTACATCGAGGATAATATCCGGTTCACAAAGATTGCTTACGGACTTTCGGATGTGCAAGAGACGACGTTCCCTGTTGAGATGAGCTTGACCCCTGAAATCATAGCCAACTCCTCAGAGACGATGGACAATGTCAGGATTCTTGACTGGAGACCGCTCACGCAGACATACAGGCAGACTCAGGAGATGAGACTGTACTATGACCTTTCAGGTATTGACATCGACAGATATGAGATCGACGGGAAGTACACCGAGGTGATGATCGCTCCAAGGGAGATGAATCAGGCGCAGATAACAGAGAACGCAAAGACATGGGTAAATCTCCATCTCGTTTATACCCACGGTTTTGGTGTCGTGATGAGTCCTGTAAACAGCGTCACAAAAGAAGGGATGCCAGATTACCTCATAAAAGACATCCCCCCGCTGTACACGGTTCCCGATGAAAATCTGAGAATCGGTGTGCCGCAGGTGTACTATGGCGAAGAGGATAATGATTTCGTGCTGGTAAACACCCTTACACCGGAGTTTGATTATCCGAAAGGCGATACCAATGAATATATCCGGTACGATGGACGCGGAGGGGTGCAGCTGGATTCGTTTGCAAAGAAACTCTCAATGGCGATACGCTTTTCCGACATCAAGATCCTGCTCTCCTCAGACATAACTCCTGATAGCAGGATCATGTTTGATAGGAGCATCCGTGAGCGGATCAAAACGATCACTCCGTTCCTTCTGCTCGACAGAGACCCGTATCTCATAATCGACGAGGGCAGATTGTTCTGGATACAGGACGCATACACTATATCAGACAGATTCCCGTACGGAGAGAAGGTCGGTTCTATCAATTACATGCGAAACTCTGTAAAGATCATTGTTGATGCCTATAACGGGAGTGCGACATACTACATCACCGATGCCACTGACCCGGTAATCTCCACGTACGCGAGGATATTTCCCGAACAATTCAAATCCTTTGATCTGATGCCAGATGGGATCAAAGAACACATACGATATCCTGAAGACCTGTTTAAGGTTCAGTCCGCAATCTACAACATGTATCACATGAACGACGCAACGGTCTTCTACAACAAGGAGGATGCGTGGCAGATTCCAAACGAGGTGTACGGGACAGGGCAGCAGATACCGGTAGAGCCGTATTACATTATAATGAAGCTCCCAGGCGAAGAGAAAGGAGAGTTCGTCCTGATGAGTTCATTTACTCCCATAAAGAAGGATAATATGGTTGCATGGCTCGCTGCTCGTTCGGATGGGGAGAATTACGGAAAACTGCTGCTGTACAAGTTCCCAAAGGAAAAACTGGTCTATGGTCCGTTGCAGATCGAGGCGAAGTTCGATCAGGACTCAACAATATCAGAGCAGCTCACACTCTGGTCGCAGCAGGGATCCCGTGTTACGAGGGGTAATCTGCTGGTAATACCGCTCGCGAATTCGATTCTGTACATAGAACCGTTATACATTCAGGCAGAGACCGGGCAGCTCCCTGAACTGAAGAGGGTACTCGTATCAGACGGCGAACGGGTGGTGATGGAAGAGAACCTTAACAGCGCGCTTCTTGCGCTCTTCGGTGAGGCAGGAGTACGCAAGGTACGGGCAAGAACAGAAGGAGAGGAGGAGAAGTCGACTGATGAGTTGATCTCTGAAGCGCAGGGGTATTATGATGCGATTCTCGATTCGATGGGCAAGAACTGGACCGCATTTGGAGAGAACTTTGATCGGTTGGGCGAGGTCTTAAGAGAACTCGGATGAAAGGTGGTTTTCGCCGGTGCGATTGATGGGCTCGCTGCGATTCGAACGCAGGATCCCCGCCATGTCAAGGCGATGTCATAACCGACTAGACCACGAGCCCATGTTCATAATTCATTTTCATAAGTGATGGATAGCAATATAAACATTACGTGAACAAAACCAGACAATGGAATGCGAACTCAGGCGAAACATAATCACAGCAGGCAGTGAAGCAATCAGTGAACTGTACGATCGCGGTTTCTACGGGCGTATAAAGGATGAAAAACTCGAACTATCACTGATCGAAGGAGCATATCTGATTTACCGTAGAAAGATAGAGGTCTTTTCAGAGGGGAAGGCTGTTGATTTTAAGACGTTCTTTGAGATCGCATCCGGACGCATTGCGGATTTTGAACTCGGATACATCGTATTTAAGGATCTGCGCGAACGCGGCTATTACACAAAGATGAGTCCGAGCGGGTTCAGGCTGTATCCGAGAGGCGGGCATCCTGGAAAGACACCGGCTCACGCCTTCGTCTATGTGATTTCCGAGCGAGCACGTCTACCGATGCAACATCTGGTTCAGGAACTGAAAAAAGCCGAAAATGCAAGAAAACGGTTGATACTCGCAATAGTTGATGAAGAAAGCGACATAACATTTTATGAGTTGAAGAAAATAATTATGTCAGGAGAGAACATCAAACCAGAAGAGATTGAAACACCTGCAATCGCAGGTTTATTCAACGATCGAACAATCATCTGGGAGCCAGCAGTCTCTGATTTTCTCCACCGGAATTATTTCTTTGGCAGGAAACTCGATGAATTTCGTCTTCAACTCTCGCTCGTCGAGTCTGGCTACCTTCTCTCTAAGCAGTGGATTCAGATTGAGCATAAGGAGATCGACGCCTTCAATGAACATGCAGAAGGGATTGAACCAGGATATATGCTGAAATATCTGGTATACTCGGACCTTCGGGATGGGGGTCTCGTTGTGAAGACCGGATTCAAGTTTGGAACCCATTTTCGTGTATACAAAAAATTTGGGATCAGTACACATTCCGAATATCTTGTGCACACCATCCCATCTGATCATGTATTTTCGCTACCGGAACTCTCTCGCGCAGTGCGCATCGCAAACAGTGTGCACAAGCGGATGGTCTTCGGTTATTCTGATGACGGAATCGAATATATCGAGATTGGGTGGATCAGATTATGATTGATACAATCAGAAGCAGGGCGAGGAGATGCCGGGCGCGTGTTGGAATCGGCATCGATACGATCAACGAGTTCATAGTCTCGGATATTAAGCGTGCACAAGCGTTTGCGGATGTTGTGTTGATCGGAGATGCTGAAAAGATATCTGCGATCAGCACCGATCTTGATGTTGTCCATTCGGATAAGCCAGAAGAGGAGCTGGTGCAGCAATTAATCGACAAGAAAATCGATGCTGCCGTGCGTGGCACGCTCAGCGCCACAAAGACCCTCGGATATCTCAAAAGCGCACTCGGGATGTCCAGGCTGCGCAGGCTTGCTCTACTCACAACCGCGGATGGCACGCCGTTTTTCCTTGCGCCTGTCGGAATCGACGAAGGCAGTTCACCATCAGATAAGATCGAACTGGTCTGTGAAGGCGTATCGTATATCACAAGATTCGGCATAAAAGCAAAGGTAGCGGTTCTTTCAGGTGGCAGATTCGAGGATGCCGGCAGGAGTGAGATGGTGGATCGGAGCCTTGCTGATGGCGAACTTGTCGCGAGCAGACTCCGTGCGCTTGGAATCGATGCAGAGCATTGTGGAATTCTGATCGAGGATGCAGTCAGGGATGCAAACTTCATCGTTGCGCCCGATGGGATCACCGGCAATCTGATCTTCCGCACTCTCACGTTTCTTGGCAGAGGAGATGGTTTTGGTGCGCCTGTGCTCATGGATCTGGTGTTTGTTGATACATCAAGAGTGAAAACAAATCTTTCGAACGCTATTATGCTCGCAAGCGCGCTGACATGGACCGCGGATCGATGATTACTTTTTGCAGCGATAAAGCACATTTCCCGATACCATTCCTGCCTGTTTTGTACGTGTTTAGCTAACCACGAGATTACACAGATTTTCACGAGAAAATATGAATATGTAAGATATAAAATGCAAATCTAATCAATATCGTGTACCCAATATTATCTTCTTGTGTTAATCTCGTGGAATCTCGTGGTTTTTTTCGCCTCAGCTAAACACGTACCCTGTTTTTAGACAGAAACCCTTAACTAAAATCCCAAACATTATCAATCGCTATAGAGGTAACAACCATGAAGAAAGCAGTAATCGAAACCAAAAAAGGCGAGATAGTCCTTGAACTATTCGAAGAAGACGCACCGAACACCGTAGCGAACTTTGTAAAGCTCATCAACAAAGGTTTCTACAACGGACTCACATTTCACAGGGTCATCCCGAACTTCATGATCCAGGGTGGTTGTCCGAGAGGCGACGGCACAGGCGGACCCGGATATACGATAAAGTGCGAGATAAACCCGCGAAAGCACACGAAAGGCGCACTATCGATGGCACATGCCGGAAAGGACACCGGAGGCAGCCAGTTCTTTATCACGCACTCGCCGCAACCCCATCTTGACGGGGTGCACACCGTCTTTGGTCAGGTGATCGAGGGCATGGATGTGGTGAACATGATCAAGCAGGGCGATGTTATGGAGCGGGTCAGGGTCGTTGAGGGGTGAGGCGTCTCTTATTCATTCTCGCCGCAACTCTCCATCAGTCTCGTGATAGATTATGCTGCCGCAATGCTTGCAGTGCGTGGCATCGATATCATGCTGCCTGAGACCGCATTTCTCGCACGTTATAATCCGTTTTTTGGAAGTTGAAAGCATAAACTCCTTTATCAGCAAACCCAACTGCCATGGTATCAGAGCGATGCTGACAAGTATCATAAGAACGGTTGCAAAACGCCCAAGAGGCGTCACTGGAACGATATCGCCAAAACCAACCGTAGTGAGCGTTACTATCGAAAAATACATCGCAGAACCAAGGTCATTGATATCAGGGTTTTCAATCCTTTCAGCCTCGTAGATAAACGATGAAAATACAAAAATAATTGAAACAATCGTAAATATGATCTTCATAATTCTTATTTCATGCAACTTCATATCCTCAGAGATAAACGCACCGGTATCCACAAATCTCATAAATCTAAAGATCCGGAATACCCTGAAGATGCGCACAAATCTCAGATCAAGGAACGTGATGAATGTGGGTATTATTGCAACGAGATCTATGATGCTGTATACACCAAGAACGTGTTTTATCTTTTTTTCTGCAACCCAGAACCGTGAAACGTATTCCAGTATAAAAATAGAGACTGTGGCAACCTCGACAGTCCAGAAAAGACCGGGATTTGTGTCATGAAAGTAACTCTCGATAATAAAGACAAGCACGGTAAAAAGATTGAGGCATATTATGAATAGATCGATGAACCTGCCTGTGAATGTCGTGGTGTCGTGCAGATAGAATGCGACGTTCTCTTTGATTGTTCCGTTCTGGAGGTGCATAAAATAAATATTGGCTGATAATGTTAATATAAATTCACCTGAAAAACTATCATTCAGCAAATGAGGACGATAAAGTTGAACACGCCCAATAAACGACGCGGCACAAAAACAAGTTCCTTCGGCACATCAGGGAGAATAAGCCACGATTCCACCGCGTTTTACACAGGCAAGCTATACGAAAGCTTGCCAAAAGAAAAGAAAGTCGAATACACAGAAAACCCGATCCCTCCTGAATCCTTAAACAAAATCCTACAAAAATCCTCCGAATCGATGGATGAGCTGCCTGACAACAGCGTTCACCTGATGGTTACATCCCCTCCCTACAATGTCGGAAAGGAATACGACGAGAACCTGACTCTTGAAAATTACCGAAAATTCCTGAAGCGAGTATGGAGTGAGGTCCACAGAGTCCTTGTACCGGGCGGGCGCGCCTGTATCAACGTTGCCAATCTTGGCAGAAAGCCATACATCCCACTTCATGCTTTTATCGTAGAGGATATGATCGAACTCGGATTTCTGATGCGAGGCGAGGTTATTTGGGATAAGGCGTCCAGCGCAGGCTCTTCCACCGCATGGGGAAGCTGGCAGTCCGCTGCAAACCCAACGCTCAGAGACATACACGAATACATCCTGATCTTCTCCAAAGGTATGTTTGGCAGAGAGAACCCTCTGAAACGAGAGAACACGATCTCAAGGGACGAATTTCTTGAGTTCACAAAGAGCATCTGGACGTTTTCATCGGAGTCCGCAAGAAAGATCGGGCATCCTGCGCCGTTTCCGGTGGAGCTGCCGTACAGAACGATCCAGCTGTACACGTTCGAAGGGGAGGTTGTTCTGGATCCGTTTATGGGGAGCGGACAGACCGGTATCGCAGCGATGAAGTCGAACCGTCGCTATGTCGGGTACGAGATCGATGAGGGGTATGTGAGGTTGGCAGAGCGGAGAATAAGCGAATTGTAGAAATTCCGCCCTCCACGGGTTCACAGAGACTGTCACGCCTTATGGTGTTGGCAGTCCTGTTCACGGGGGTTTTATGTAGGATAAGTTCTGATTTGTCATCATGGTGACCTATCTTATGAGGTGAAGAAATCATGAGTGGCGAAATCCATCAAATATTGGGAAATATTAATAAAAAGTTAGAAGAATTGCTTATCCTGAAACATGATCTGGATGAATTAAATATGAGAACAAGGAATATGGAAGAGATGTTATCTGAATATGTGCTTATATTAAGTGAGGATGAGAAAAAGGATTTAAACGAAGCTATGAGCGAGTATGCTGCAGGCAAAACAACGTCTTTAGAAGATGCCGAAAGGATTCTTGGGTTATGAAGATAGAATTTGGAACAAAAGCCCTGAAGTTTCTATCAAAATTAGAGAAAGGCAGCAAAGAAAGAGTGTAACAACTCACCTTTGAGAAGTTGATCTGTTTTTAGCCTTTCCGTTGGGTGACACTTCAAGTTTTTT
>JAYEGV010000027.1:0-2974 GCA_034659235.1 Methanobacteriota archaeon | reverse complement strand
TGACACTGCCTGAGATGAGGAAGGGGGTTGGCGTCTGGGATTCGGGATAGTTCTCGAATCCTGACATCAGAGGGCGGGGATCCTCACCGAGACCGTCTGGAACCGTGTAGGGCGGAGTTCCGATTCCATCGCCGTCGCCGTCGCTTCCGGTGTAGTCACTGCCCCAGTAGTTGCCGAGGTAGTCCGTGTGGATTGCGCCGCCGTAGGTGTACTCGATTGGCTCAGTGGAGTTCCAGTAGGTTACGTCCGGTGCCGTACTCCAAGTAGTTGTTGCAGTTACACCGTTGTCAACGACATTGTTGAGGTATATCTTGTTGCCTGAACCTGCATCATATAGCTCGATACCTGCGTAAACGTTTGAGCTAAGGTTGTTCTTTGTGACTATATTGTTTTCACAGGTATGCTCGAATCCATCTAATGATATTGCAGCTCCTACACTGCCTTTAATGGTATTGTTAACAATTGTACAGGAGCTTCCCATTATATACACAGCACAAATATCCCTTTGTGCATTTAAAACACCATTATTCTCAAAAGTGGTATTCGAGGCAATTGTCTCAATCGCACAATATAAACCATCAAAGATGTTATTTCTGACTATGCAATTTGGAGCGGTTGAATAGACTGTTACACCACAACCAAGAGGTGTGTCATTAAAATTAAATCCTTCAACGATACACCCAGAAGCATCCGAAGGTTCACCATATATAAAAATAATATTACCCTCTTCAGCTCCATGCAATGTCACAACATCTGTACCTTCTCCTTTCAATCTGATGTTTGGTTTATTTATTATAATATTTTCACTATAAGTCCCTGCATGAACAAAGACCGTGTCTCCATCAGAAGCTCCATCTATTGCAGCCTGTATTGAATCACTTTCATATACGTCCCATGTCGTTGCCGCTGCTGGTATCACCATTATCATCAAGCCCAAAAGTGCGATCAAACAGACGGTATATATCGTTTTCATCTTATTTACCTCCTAAAAAATAAAAAAGGATTATGTTTCATGGTGTCACCACCAGTTTAACATAATCCGTCTCGATATGTGAATGGTATGTGGTTTGACCTCTCGTGTACTGTGGGCTCTTTTGTTTCACCAATACCGTCACATTGCCCGAATTGATGTAGTTGCTGATACTCGATGTTCTCTCTCCGGTCAAAGTCGAATCGGTTCCATCAGCGTTGTTAGCCAGCTCTTCATATGCTGTGCCGTTCCAGATGTAAAGCGTTGCACCATCGTCATTGCCTACTACTGTGCCCCGATACCCTTTTCCGTTCCAAGTAACGTTGATCTTCGTTATCCACGACTCCTCGTTGTCATCGATGCTGAAGTTGAACCGCTGCGCCGCATATTTATTGTTGTTTTGCGTCACATAGGTCTCATAAGTCCCATCATCTGCTCTGATGTTGGAATACGAATCTATCGCACCAGTTGGATCGTTGGCAGTAGCGGGTGTACCGCTTACCTCACCTTCGTACGCCCACTTATCCGTTCCCGCACCGACATCGAAGTCGTACCGTGTCCAGTTCGAAAGTCCATGCAGGTATCCGGCATCGTTTCCATAGAATACCCATCCGCCTGAGATCGCTGCTCCTGCTAAGGAGTATTTATTAGCACCTACCGATGTATTGTGCCATTTTCCAGCTCCATTCCCGTCTATGCAGTGTAATCCTCCGTCATTGGAGTTCTTGGTGACATAGATGTATATCTCGTTGTTCGTGCCGTTGTCATACCCTGTGGATATTGCTGGAGATGATTGCACTGGACCTGCTGCTGTATAACACCAGATTTGTGTCCCATTCGACTCGTGCAGGCAGTATAGCCCATCACTACTTCCGACATACACCCTTCCCTTGTAAACCGCTGGCGTGGACGTGGTATATCCGATATTATGCGCCCACCAATCCGATGAGTTGAATTCTCCGGTGGACTTGTTAAATCCGATCCTTGTCACACGATTACCACTTCTGTTTGTGAAGAATATGTGTCCGTAGTTTGAGTCCGATGCGCTCACATTCCACGCAATCGAAGATCTGATCTTACCGCTGCCAACGTGAAGCTCGTCCACATCCGTTTTATTGCACCAGTACACAGAAGTCAGGTACCCACCATCGTCTCCGTAGACCAGATAATCACCGATCACCGCAGCGCCTGCCCAGTAGTATCCGCCGCCAGTGTTGTTGTTATTGCGCACCCATTTTTGAGTGCCGTTGTTTGCATAGTAACAGTAGTAGTAACCCTTGTCACTATTGTTGACGCTCGTCATATTCACCGTGCCAAAGAAGATCAAGCCGTCGTAGTAGGTTACAGGGGTGTTTGTCTGCTGGTCACCGATGCTTGCATTCGACCATTTGACAGTGCCATTATCGGTGTAGAGCGCATGTATCCCTGTCTGGGTGCTGACATTTCCCTTCGAGAGCGCCACATACAGTACACCATCGTTGTATGCAAGTGTGGCAAGTTCGAAATTTCCATCGCCTCCAATAGTGGTGTTCGTCCACGCCTGAGTGCCGTTCAGGTACTTCGCGTATACGTTTCCGTTATAGGCAACCACATACACTTTTCCATCTCCAACGACCGGGGCGGTATCTATACCAGTCCAGCCTCCATGAGCAGTGTGGGATGCCCATGATACCGTGTCATCAGGCGCCGTTATCGGCGCACTGTCTGCGGTTCTTCCGATACTGACCTCATCCTTCTGGAATTGTGACCAGTCGGATGCCGCTGTCGTTAGGGTGAGCGCTATCGTCACCATCGTTAGTACTGCTACTGTTTTCATCATGTTAATTCTATTCATAATTACCTCCTTATCGTCTGCTTTAACACAAACGAACTTGTTATCATAGTCGGAAAATATAGATCAATCATAATCTATTCCCCTAATTATCCTGATAAGCCACCGGCTGCCATGCATCTCGTAGAGGGCAGCCCGCCGCTCATCTCTTCGTTCATTCTTCTCGACCTCTG
>JAYEGV010000026.1:1399-3006 GCA_034659235.1 Methanobacteriota archaeon | reverse complement strand
CATTCCAATACTTTGATTTTGCCCATGAGAAAATGCAGATAATTTTAAAAGTCGAATTGAAGTATGCTTCTTTGTGGGAGAAGTTTAAAAAATGTAGGAAATTTTCTAAAACGTGAGTTGTTACAATATACTTAAAGTGAAGACCGGTAAATAATCATTGATGAAGGCGGTTATTCTTGCTGCGGGCGAAGGAATACGGTGCAGACCACTGACATTCACGAGATCGAAGGTGATGCTTCCGATCGCAAACAAGCCAACGATCGAGTATGTGGTGAATGCACTGCATGACAGCGGTATCGTGGACATTATCATGGTTGTCGGGTATGCGAAGGAGCGCATCATGAATTACTTCGGCAATGGAAAAGATTTTGATGTGCACATCGAATATGTGGAGCAAAAAACACAACTTGGTACTGCTCATGCCATAAAACAGGTAAAAAATCTTGTAGAGGATGAATTTCTTGTACTGAATGGGGACAATCTTGTCAGCGCGAAGACGATTGCGGACATCACAAAGAAACATACAAAAGGAACATCGATCCTGACAGCAACCAGGGCGGACACTACCGGATACGCGCTGGTTGTGGAAAAGAATGAAAAAGCAGAGAGGATCGTTGAGGGTCTGGCACTGAAGGATGTTCACAATATCAACACCGGTACCTATATATTTAATTCGGATATCTTTGATGCGATCGAGGATACGCTGCAGTCAGATGTCGGTGAATTCGGGATCACTGATTCGATACAGCGGATGATCGATGCAGGCTATGATGTGCATGCATACCGAACGGATCACACATGGATGGATGTGATACACTCATGGAATCTGCTCGATGTGAACGCAAGGATTCTTGAGGATATCCATGGATCGGTACATGGAACGGTCGATGGCACAATCCGCGGCGAGGTGGAGGTTGGTAGCGATTCGATCATCAGGGAAGGTTCGCATATCATGGGTCCTGCGGTCATAGGAAGAGACTGCGACATCGGTCCGAATGTGGTCATTGCTCCATCAACATCCATAGGAAACAATGTCACGATCGAGCCGTTCACGTACATCAAGAACAGCGTGATCCTTGATAACGTGTATATCGGTTCACAGAGCACCATAAGGGATTCCATCATCGGAGAGAACAACCTCATCGATAGCCATTTCATCACAGAGAGTGGAAAGGATCTGTTGATAGAACTGGAAGGGATGTTGTATTCTGCAGATGAACTCGGCGCTGTACTTGGAGATAATAACATAATCGGATGCGATGTCTCGACCGCTGCCGGGACATTGATCGGAACAGAGTGCAGGATCGGAACAGGTACCGTAATAACGAAGCAGATGCCATCTCATGCGCTGGTGGTATAGATTCATGGTGCGATGAAATGTGCGGCACAATTTTTTCTCCGAAAAAATTGAATATCGTCCAACGTTCCGCTACGCTCCAGTTGGACTGTCGGATTATACTGGTGGTGTAATATGTGTGGTATTGTCGGATATCTCGGTACATCCGAAGCCATGCCTGTTCTGTTCGACCTTCTGAAGAGGCTGGAGTATCGTGGATATGATTCTGCCGGCATTGCCATCGTGAACGAGAGTGTTGAGACATTCAAAA
>JAYEGV010000026.1:0-1299 GCA_034659235.1 Methanobacteriota archaeon | reverse complement strand
ATTGTCGGATATCTCGGTACATCCGAAGCCATGCCTGTTCTGTTCGACCTTCTGAAGAGGCTGGAGTATCGTGGATATGATTCTGCCGGCATTGCCATCGTGAACGAGAGTGTTGAGACATTCAAAACACGAGGAAGCGTTGACGATCTGAGATCGATCGCCCCTGATATCAAGGGGTGCATCGGCATCGGTCATACGCGGTGGGCAACGCATGGGAAGCCGTCATCTGAAAATGCACATCCGCACTGCGACTGCACAGGCAGCATCGCAGTTGTTCACAACGGGATCATCGAGAACTATACGGAAATTAAGGATAAATTAATCGATTCAGGACATGAATTCAGATCGGAAACCGACACAGAGGTACTTCCGCATCTGATCGAGGAATATTATGATGGTGATCTTGAATCATCGGTGCGAAATGCGTTATCCGTGGTTCGTGGATCTTATGCACTTGCAGCAGTCAGCGCAGACGATCCTGATAAAATAGTGGTCGCACGAAAGGACAGCCCTCTCGTTCTTGGACTCGGTGATGGTAGTTTTTTTGTAGCATCCGATGTCTCTGCCATTCTGAAATATACAAAAAATGTAATTTTCATGGATGACGGAGAGATTGGCGCAATAAAAAAGGATGGAATTAGCATCACAACCCTGAAAGGGGTTCCTGTTGAGAAGAAGATCGAGACGATCGAATGGGATCCGGAATCTGCAGAGAAGAGCGGGTACGAGCATTTCATGCTAAAAGAGATATTTGAACAACCAGATATTATCAGAGAGTCGTTTTCAGGGAGAATATCAGCAGATGGGGTCGATCTCGGTCTGACACTGCCGGATGCAAAGAGAATCATCATCATCGCATGTGGAACCTCATATCATGCCGGGCTCTTCGGAAGATATGTTATCGAGCGGTTTGCCCGCATCCCTGTCGATGTCGAGATCGCATCCGAATTCAGATATACCGACCCGATTCTTGATTGCGGCGATCTTGTGATAGCGATCACGCAGTCAGGGGAGACTGCTGATACCCTCGCAGCGATCAGGGAATCCGAATCAAAAGGGAGTAAGAAACTCGGCATCGTCAATGTGCTTGGCAGCAGCATCACGCGTGAGAGCCAGTGCATATTCACAAGGGCAGGACCTGAGATCGGGGTTGCTGCTACCAAATCATTTACGTCACAGCTTGCTGTTCTGCTGCTCCTGGCAGTGCAACTTGGCAGACAGAGAAAGGTGTTATCGACAGCGGATGTGAACGACTTTGTTTATGAACTGAAGCAGATGAGCGGTAATATCCAGCGTGTA
>JAYEGV010000025.1:4480-15140 GCA_034659235.1 Methanobacteriota archaeon | reverse complement strand
CATTCCAATACTTTGATTTTGCCCATGAGAAAATGCAGATAATTTTAAAAGTCGAATTGAAGTATGCTTCTTTGTGGGAGAAGTTTAAAAAATGTAGGAAATTTTCTAAAACGTGAGTTGTTACATCTTGTGTAATCTCGTGGTTTTACCATACGATATTGAGTATGTTCCCAGAGATGATGAAAACATCAAAACAATCCGATATTCTCCTTCCTGATGACATGATTATAGTTTTTATATCCGAGAATATCAGCAATCATATCGGTATGCTTACCTTTTATCTTCTTCAATTCCGCAGATGTATAATCTGTTATCCCTTTCGCAAATACCTCTCCCTCACATCGTAGTTCTATGATGTCACCCCTATCAAAATCACCGGTAACATCAATAATACCTGATGGAAGAAGACTCATTTTATTCTTTATGGCTTCTCTTGCTCCGGAATCGACAACAACCGCCCCTGAGGATTTGGCAAGAATGATCCAGCGTATCCGGTTTTTATGCACCTCCTGATCTGCCAGAAACAGCGTACCGATCGTCTCACCATCGAGTATCCTCAAAATAACATCATCGATACCGCTGTTTGCGATCACCATGTAGCAGCCAGACATGCTGCATATCTTTGCAGCCTCTATCTTGGTCCTCATTCCGCCCACGCCCTTCATACTTGTGGGGCTGCCACCATATCTCACAATTTCAGGTGTTATGCTCTCCACTGTGTCGAGCAGTCTTGCATCATGGTTCCTCTTCGGATTCTTATCGTACAGTCCGTCAACATCCGAGAGCATGATGAGGATGTCTGCTTCAATTCCACTGGCAACCATGGCTGATAACCTGTCATTGTCCCCGAATGTAGCTTCAATTTCGTGCACGCATGTGCTGTCGTTTTCGTTTATTACAGGTATGACCCCGTAGCGTAAGAGCGTGGAGATGCTGTTTCGCAGGTTCAGGTACGTCAGTCGATTCGAAAAGGGTTCGTAGGTCAGCAGGATCTGGGCAACATTCAGACGGTACTTATTGAACGCTCTACTCCATTCCTGCATCAGGATACTCTGACCAGCAGCGGCAGCAGCCTGCCGCACAGGAATCTCCCGCGGTCTGCGATCAAGATGCAGCACGCCTATGCCGATCCCGATAGCGCCGGAACTTACGAGAAGAACCTGTTTACCCTGGTTATGCAGTCCGGATATCTGTGAAGCGATCGTATCCATAAATGCATGGTCAAGACCGCCGTCTCTCCTGCTGATGGATGCTGTTCCGATCTTCACAACTATTCTGTTGATATCGGTGAGAATTTCTTTTCGATTGGTCATCTGCTTATACATTCAATACATCTGCAAGTTCCTGATCCAGCTTCTTATGTGTGAACACTTTTGCATTCTGCCCTTCATAATCAGCCACCTTGTCGCCGCTGCCAAGAAGGACATACTTGTAGATTACGAGTCCCCCCATACCCACGGGACCGCGTGCGTGTATCTTGTTGGTACTGATCCCCACCTCTGCGCCTTTGCCGTACCTGAACCCATCAGCAAAGCGTGTGGATGCATTGACCATCACGCTCGACGAATCCACCAGATCGGTGAACATTTTTCGATTTGTTGTGTCCTCGGTTACGATAGCATCGGTATGATGCGAGCCATACGTATTGATATGATCGATAGCCTCGTTGATCGAATCCACGATCTTTATCGAGAGGATCAGGTCATCGTATTCGGTCATCCAGTCCTCTTCAGTGGCTCTGAATACAGCTTCCGGTAATTTCAGGTCTTCTATGATCTTATAAGATCGATCGTCGCAGCGCAGTTCGACACCTGCATCACCATACATCTGCGCAATCTTCGGCAAGAACGTAACAGCGATGTCTCTGTGTATGAGTAATGTCTCCATCGCATTGCAGACTGCAGGATACTGCACTTTTGCATCGAAACAGACATTGTACGCCTTGTCGAGGTCTGCCCTGTCATCCACATATACATGGCATATCCCGTCCGCATGGCCAAGAACAGGAATCTTCGTGTTGTCCTGTATGAACTTAACGAACGCATTGGAACCCCTGGGTATCAGGAGATCGATGTAACCATCCAGTTTCAGGATATCCATCACTTCTTCCCTCGTCTCCATAAGCTGGAATGCGCCTTCCGGCATCCCTTCGATTGTCTCGATAGCCTCTACAAGTATCTCGAAGATGGCTCTGTTCGAGTGCAGGGCTTCGCTTCCTCCTTTAAAGATGGTCGCATTGCCGCTTTTAAGGCACAGGGACATGATCTGCGGCACAACATCGGGACGCGATTCAAAGACCGTTCCGATGAGACCGATAGGACAGCTTACCTGATACAGATCGAGTCCATCATCCAGTTCAATGGCGCTGAGCGTCTTTCCTACCGGGTCATCCAGTTTTATGACATCTCTGATGCCGGCGATCATCCCATCGATCCTGTCATCATTCACCTTCAGCCTGTCAACAAGTGCCCTGGAAAGCTTTTCTTCTTCTACAAGCTTTTTTGCATCTTCAAGGTCTTCTGCGTTTGCTTCAAGTATCCTGCTGCGGTGGGAATCGAGTGCCTCTGCCATCTCTCCGAGCGCATGGTTCTTGATACCGGTTGCGACACTGGCAAGGATGATCGATGCTCTTTTGGCTACCGCAACTTTCGTTTCGATCTCTGTAATCATGATCAAATCTTCAATCGTCATCGCTTAATAATATGATATATGGTTGGCAAATATCATCGGTCAAACATTGCTGTTGGGATAACATAATGGCTTCCACGCAACAGGGGTTTCAACGTTGAGTTGAGATTATTTCCATATCAGAAAAGACCATAATCATACCAGAACCGTCCACATCAGACCAGCCACGATTCCCCCTGCGATGGTCGATGCCACATTCACGCCGTTGTTTGAGAGCATACCTCGTTGTTGCATGGTTGCGCCGAGCAGACTGTCGATGTTGGTACCGGCAAATCCGCTGATTGTAACGATCAACATGCCGAACAGGCAGTACGAGTCGATCTTGATCACGCCAAAGAGAATAGCAAAGAGAGCGATCACCATAGAGCCGAAGATTGCAGCGATCTCGCCAAGCGATGATACTCCGCCATCGGCACCCGGTTCAACTTCTTTTAGTGTGGTGATCATACGTGGGTTTCCCTTGTATGTGGTGCCAATCTCGCTTGCAAGCGTGTCTCCTGTTGCGGTTGCTACCGAACCAAGATAGATGTACAGGAATACATTCGCTGCCTGAGGAAATATCGTGTAACCGATGCTTGCAGCAATCGCAACGAGGCTGTTGCTGAAGACATTCTTATAACCCCTTGCACCTCCTTTTCCCTGTGCGATCCCGAGTGACTGCTTATATTTGTATTTATACTTTGTAAATCCACCACCAAGCAGATAGAATGTCAGTAGAAGCAAAAACCACCAGATATCTGTAAATGCGATGATCAGAATCCCGACGAGGGTTGCGCTGAGCAGTCCTGACATATCCGCAATCCCTGCTTTATAAGCCAGATATCCGAGCACGAGCGCAAAGGCAAGCGCGAACAGTATATGCAGATATGGCACCGAATATCCGAAACTTAAGAAGAGCCACATCGCCATGGCAGAGCCGATCGGAACCGTGATGTTATCATGGATTTTTGTTGAGATGCATTCGAGAAGCGCGCCTGTCGTAGCTCCTATAACCGAGATAAAGAAGATCAACTGGAATGATATCGGCTCTGTCCAGTATGTGATCCATGATCCGATCAGAAATGCAAATACAGTCCCGATGAAGAGAAGCGTTAAACTGACCCTGACAGACTCGGGTTTGACCCTTCCCTCGGAATATACCTGTACAGGATATTTGATATCATCGAGTGCCATATACCTTGCCTGCTCGGTTACGCGCAGGATCGTTGCCATGCCATCGCCAAAGGTGGTGATCGCTATCGCTCCTCCGATTATGAAGATTGGAAACTCATAAGAAGTGAATGTGAGTATCCACGCGATCAAAAGCAGGATTGACATGCTGCCACTGAGGCAGAGCGCGCCCATCGGTCTTTTGGTGCTTGCGCCCGAATATGTCAGGATTTTAAAGAGTTTGCTTGACCTGGGCAGTAACAGAATAAACAAAAATAACATCAGCGATAACGCTACGAGATACTGTATTTGCAGAAATGGGAATATCAGCACGATCATTCCGATTGAGACATGAATCATCTGCCTCTTGTATTCATGTCCGATCTTCAACTGCATGGCAACCTCGTGCGAGAATATATGATATCTGATATCTCAGCCAGTCTTTTAGCAGGCAGTTCTTCCGGACGTTTATTCAGTACATCATCAGGCAGACCCAGATCCCTGACATTGGTAAATGCGCCGATCGAATTCTTCAGTTTCTTTCTGCGCTGAGAGAATATCGCAGTCAGGAATTTGGAAAAGAAACCATAATCCAGTACATTGTACTCAGGCGCACGCGGGATGAGGCGCACGATCGCTGACCGCACATCCGGTTGCGGAGAGAACGCCGCTCCCGGTACAATCTCAAGCAACTCCACATCGGCATGATACTGGACACAGATCGAAAGCTTGCCATAGTCCTTTGATCCTGGTGCTGCTGCCATCCGTCTTGCAAACTCGTACTGATACATCAAAACTGCCCTTTCAAAGGGATATCTGAGCAATTTAAATGTGATTGGCGAAGATATCGAATAAGGCAGGTTTGAAACAACTTTGTTGAATCTCGGAAACTCGATTTCCAGCGCATCGCCATGTATGATCTCTGCACTGGTATTCTTAAAGCGTTGATTCAGTAGCCTGACAAGGGATGCATCGGATTCGATTGCAATCACCCTCCCCGCGCATTTCATGAGTTCCTCTGTGAGAACACCGGTTCCGGCACCGATTTCCAGCACCACATCGCGATGATGTATATCAGCATACCTGATGATGCGATGCAGCACCAGATCATCGATCAGAATGTATTGATCGAATGTTGTCATTATGTTCTATCTTCGACCCTTCTTTCTGGACGGTTCTGGTGGCTTGGTCGTAAACAACCGGTACCTGACATTGCTCATAAGTTCGTTCTCGATCTGGCGGGCAAAGATCGATTCCGGTCTGTGCAACCCCTTTACTCTGTGCGTCAAATCCTCGAAACTGGCAAAATTTCCTTTTTTGCGCTCTTCAAGTATTGCCCACATCAGTTTCTTCCCTATCCCTGGCAGCAGTTCAAGCATGTGCTGTCTGGTCGATATCGAATATGCATCATTGATAAATTTAATAAAACGTGATTCATTCTTTAAAACGATCTTTTCCAGCACATAGCTAAGTTCGCTCTTTGCGCCATGTGTCAGGAGGTTGTATTCCAGCCTGCGCTTCACATGATCGATCACATCGCGCCCGTTATCTCCGATATAAACACGGTCACCGATCTGTGGTATAACCCCATCCTTTGGTACCATCTCAATCAAAACAAAATAGTTCTCGCCGATTCCATGAGCAGACGGCTTCTTCTGATACACCGGTCTGGGATCAGCCGGATCCCCATAAGGGAGATAATCCAACACCCATACATACTTCTCCTTTCCTGGTTTCTTGTCACTATACGGCATTGAAACACTCCTGCCATCCCTTCACCTTATATCGAATCAGCCACGAGATCCAGTATCTGGTCGAGATCCTCTGTTGTTAATATGAACCGCTCCTTTGCGTAGATGCTGCGAAGTTCATCTCTCGTTCGCGGAAGAATGTCTGCGATCCTGATTGCTATTTCGGGCTTCATCTTCTCCAATTTCAACAACTCATTTACGAGATTGCGCGATCGTTCAGCGATCATCTTTGAGAAGGCATCGACATGGCGGATCGCTTTTTTGAGTTCATAACCAAGTTCTTCACCTGCTCTCTCTTCCTTAACGCGATCCAGTATCTCCTTTGCCTCTGCGACTGTTATCAACTCCTCACCGACAACCCTTTTTACGATCATATCAACCTCACGCTTGCGGACTCAGGTGCTGTGGATGTGCGATAACCTCCTTTGTGGCACTGCCATCTCGCACACTTAAGATATAAGCGCGACCGCGCCGCGCTATAACTTTTCCTGTATGTCCGTGAAACTTGGGATTGGGCATTCCTCTGTGTATACTCGGATCGATGATGATATGAACCATATCCCCGCTTTCAAACTCCTGAATCGCTTTGTTGATCGCTGATAAGCCTCTTTTTCTTGAAGATTTCTTTAATTTATGTCGGGTCTTTCTTCGTTCGCCGTATGATTTTGCCATGTTCATAACCATGCTGACTCTATGGATTTAAGTGTTGCGCAGAAAAACATATAAGTATCTGCACATAATTGAAGGGATGTTAATTTCAGATCAGGAATCAAAAACAAGGATGTGATATGAGATGACAAACAAATCTTGTGATGCTCTTCTGATAGTCGTGATGTTGGCTGCAATAGCCATTCCGATTGCGTGTGGCGCAGAGGTCGAAACGCAGTTTGCATCGCTGACACTGACTGCTGAGAATGTCAACTGTGCAGACTGTCACCCAGAGAATCCTCACATTATCCACAAGGAGAAACTGGATACCGGGAAGGTGACCTGTGAGGCGTGCCACGGAGAGGCGTTCGAGATTGGCATACCAAAGTGCACCAAATGCCATTCAGGTCCGATACATCAGGTGCACATCGGCAAGGTCAACACAGAGGACTGCACATACTGCCACAAGGATCTTGAAAAGGTGCACTACGATGTTTTCGGAGGCAAGGAACTCGTATGTGCACACTGTCACGGAGATATCGTTGCTGAGCATGGCGTTGGCATGGACAGTTGCACAAAATGCCACAAGACAGCACCAGACATCGTTAAGCCGGTCAAATCGGCAGGCATGACGATCCTCTGTCAGGCATGCCACAAATACGATGACGCCGCGAGCATACACGGAGATCTATCCGATCCGACTGGCTGCTACAAGTGCCACCGGACCACTCCGAACGCAACGGTTACCGAGATCCCGCATAATCTGCACATTCCGATCGGTGTGGGGTGTGAGATGTGCCATCTTTCATCTGGCACCAAGATCATCATTCCACAGTGTGGCAAATGTCACGATGCGGTGGGCATACACGAGCTCTCAAAGATCGGACTCCGTGCTGCAACGCCGGATTGCGCGGTGTGCCATGGAAAACCACCAGAGAAGGCGGTGAAGGAAACGCCGCCACCTGCAAAGCCAACACCGACAGAGGAAGGTCCGGCAGAGGTGGAGGCTACACCTGCTGGCAGGAAGCTGCCTGGTTTCGCAGGGCTGTTCGCAGTGGCTGCGCTGCTGAGCGCTATATACTGGAGAAGAAGATAAGTAGGCTTATGCCTACTTTTTATTTTATTTGAATGGCTGAGAATGTATTGACTTTGTCAGATTTACCACCCTCCGGATATCATGCGCCACAAGCTTCAACCGCGTCTCAGTCTCACATTCGCCGGATCAAGTCTCTTCCCCCAAGCGTGCGCGCCAAATCTGTACTTCATAATCGTAATTGACCATTTCCGAGATTGAAGCTTATGACAATCTTCTAATCACCTCTGAAGATCGTTCCAGAGTGAAAAGAGCATATCATGCCATCCTGCAGCTCCTTTGCTCTTGAATGTCACATTACTGCGTGGTAGAAAGTATGGCGTGGCGTGATTTGCCGAAACCAGATCGGGATGGCAACTGAGCGTCTGATCAAAAGCCTCCGGAAACATGGTAGTTTCTCCAATCGAGTGATTCGAACTTATGGATATTCCTAAAATCAGTTTGTATCGAACTTTTACACCCATAACGCAGTAAGAAAACCCCATCTTTGCAGCAGAGTTCGATTCCGGAAAACTGTCGTCTGACTGCTCCTTGCTCGAAGACTTTGATTTCTTGCGATCTTTCTTAATCTCGTCTTACTTTGATTCGAAAACCAAAAAAGACCTGACATCCGTACAATCACACAATTCTCATCCGCACCGTGGTAAAGACCGGTCCACGAATATCGATCTTCTTATTGTTAGATGTGATCCACCGGTTCGCATGAGGCTTGATCTCAATATTGATCTCCGAAGGCACCTTCACGCCCCGGACCCTGGTCTCGCAATCATTGCCGCATCTCGCAGCATTCTCGATATCATGAGCAGCCTGCGCAGCGAATGCATCGATGAATCTGAAACCGGCAGGAACACCTTCTCTTAATACGGTATCCCATTTCTCTGTGCGCGGTATCCCCATAACACTGCCATCGTGAACCATAACCTCGTTCATCGCTGCAGGACCGCACAACTTTGTATTCTCTTCAGGTTCGACAACCATGATCCGAACGCGATACCCGAACAACTCACTCTCATAAGCCAGATATTCGCACGGACTTGGATCACTGCCATGCTGCTCACAGACCTGCACGATCGCGCGCTCTATTGCAATCCCTATATCGTGCTTGGGTGATCGCTCGATGCAGACCGATGATGCGAGTTCATGGTCTGTCATTGTGAACTCGTAGAATTGCGGATACGATAACGATCTGACATCATCTGACTTATGAAGAATCATTGCGAGCCGCTCCACACCAAGTCCGAGATTCATCACCGGATACGGGATCTCATAAGCAGCAAGCGCTATCGGCGAGTACATGCCAAAGGTGGCAATCTCGATCCAGCCATCCGCATACTTCGTGTTCGAGCCACGCAGATCCGGATGGTACGCATACACCTCGATCTGGGTATCAGGAACATAGTACTTGCTTCGCTTCTCGTCTGGCTGGAATCTGAATTCCTTGAATCCGAATTGAGATAACAGAGCACAAGACACCGCTTTTCCGTAATCGACAGTGACATCTTCGCCCATTACAACGCATGAGGCTGAATGATACGCCATCAATCTCGATGCATCCTCTGACTGCTCCCTGCGGAAGCACCGGTCGATGGAGAAGAGTCTCAATGGGAGCTCTCGTCTATCGATCAGCGAGGATAATGTGATGAACCAGCCAGACGTCATGTGGCTGCGCAGCGTCTTTGTTGTCGGTTCCGGAACCAGTTCCCTGAACTCAGGAAACACGGAATCGATCATCACCGCAATCCTTGAATCAGTGGTATCAAGCTCTCTTGAGAGCACCGGAACCAGATCATCGCCCTCGATCTCCCCTTTCTTGTATGAGTGCAGCACCTGTTTGATCGTTTCAATCCCATCCCTGCCCAGTTCCCTGCCGATGATATCGTTGATTCTCGCAATCCGTTCATCCGACAGCCCAACATCAGGACGCGGCAGCCCTGCAAGATAGAAACACCGATCCAGAACAGCGAGCGCCTCCGAACCGAACTGGCGGTGCACCTCCCGATCCTCAACGATCACAGGGTTCATCGTCTCCTCAAAACCCATTCTCAGATATGCCTCTCTGAGAAGATGTGCCGTCTCAAAGATCGGATGCGTCTTTCCATAATCGAATGCGAGTCTGGGATATGTCTGATTGATTGCAGGAACCGGAATAATTTCCCTGCCAAGATTCCATGTTTTTTCAAAATCCTGCGCTGCTGATTTCCTGATCGCATCGAGATCAAACTTCATCATGCTGAGATTGTCCTCAATCACAGTTAAACGATTTGTTGTGTATGATGAAAATATGTACACTGGATCACCATCACTTTTAATTATAGCGTACTATGTAAGTCAATCAATTTATATTTTTTTGGCAGCAGTGGTCATTCTAACAGCGAAAAGGGAAGGGATGAAGCATGGGATTTACAGTATAGCCATAATTGTTCTTACGGGTACAATCAGCATCATGCTAAAAAACATATTGGAGCTCCCAAGACCTGCTGGAGGTGTGCCGGATACGATCGGAAGGTATGGATTCCCGAGTACCCATACCTCAGTAAGTTTTGCAGGAGCATCTCTTTTAAACAGCAGGATACTTTATCTGTGGGCATCTTTGATTGCATTGAGCAGAATCGTACTTGGAGTGCATTACATTCACGATATTATCGGAGGGTTAGTGCTGGGTCTTCTTCTTGGAACGGCTGCAAGAGCATATCAGAAGGATATATACGGCGCCTTGAACGAGAAGCAGGTATTTGAGATCAGGAGAAAGACGTTCCATATAATCTTTGGCGCGCTTACCGGAGCCATGATATACCTTCTGCCAGAATTAACAGTGATTTTGGTTCTTCTTTTAATCCTGTTCTCTTCCATTCTGTCTTCGATGTTTGTAAAACGGGGTGTCAGGATACCTCTTCTTTCGTGGATCGTTGGTGTTTTCGAGAGAGAGCAAGACCTTGAAGAGATGCCTATGAAAGGCTCAATCTTCTTCACCTTAGGCGCGCTCTGTTCGGTGATCATCTTCTCAAGAGAGATCGCTTCGGCATCTGTGCTGATTCTTGCGTTTGGAGATGGCGCTGCCACAATTGTTGGAGTGACCGCAGGAAGAACAAAACACCTGCATAACAGTAAAAAATCACTTGAAGGCTCTATCAGCGGGCTTATCGCAGGTTTTTTCGGAGCTGTTCTGATCCTGCCATCCGGACTGGCATTTGCCGGGACACTCGCAGGTACAATCATCGAATCATTCGATCTCCGGGTGGGACATCTGGCTATCGATGACAATCTGCTGATTCCCATAACCTGTGGAGCAGTTATGACATTTCTGTCATGCTGATCCCTGGTGATCGTTCTT
>JAYEGV010000025.1:2266-4380 GCA_034659235.1 Methanobacteriota archaeon | reverse complement strand
CGAAAAGAGAAGGTATATAAGCAACCATGACAACCATCGATGACATGGAGGCGAACCATTATGTGCAGCGTTGGTGATGTTACCGGAATCGATGTGAACGCACTCACGACAAACGAGTACGAATGCATGGATTGCAGCAACAAGTTCAAAGGAATTGGAAAAAAAGTGACATGCCCGTCCTGCAAATCGAGCAATGTCAGAAAGATCAACTGAGATCGTCCAAATCGCTTTCGATGAGATTCTGCATCTCCGTGGAGAGCATGGTGTGATCGGTATCGTAAAAGCGGGTACTGGGCAGTGGTTCATCGAAACAGAGGATGAGGAGATTATATTGTTCACAGATGAGGATGATCTCTTTGTTGCGTCAGGATTTGGCGCGAATGAGCGGATGATCGAAGGAGTCAGATGCATGTTGTATCTTGTAAGGGAGATTGGTTCTCCACTGATCGTTCTTCCTGAGAATCATCCTGCGTCCGGCAGGTTGAGGATTGTTGTGTCTGCTGGTGAACGAACCACCATCGATTGCGGAACCAAGCCAGGAACGCACCCGGAACAGGATGTGCTATGCGGCATGGAGGAGTTCGACGGGATGCGGATCACAGGGGTGAGAGGTGGTGTGCAACTACAGAACATCGACCTCCGTAAGATTGATATAAGAAGATCAAGAATATGAGGATCGTATGAATGGAGCTATAGAGGTCGGAAGCACGGTTCAATACACTAGTACAGGTACGATCGGCAAGGTAAAGAGGTTCGATCAGAGAGACCATGAAACATGGGCGCTTGTTGACAGCACCGGGCTGTGGTACAACACAGAAGCACTCGAACTTCTCGGAGCCGAGGTCGAAAAGAAGGAATGGGATAAGGAACTGTCGCTGGAAGACCTGAAACGTCTGGAAGAACGTAAACTGGACAGCATTTCTCGTGCTCAGGAGATACTGGAAGCTGAACTGTGCGAGAGTGGTGGATGAAACCGAGCATTGGCGTTGTCATACACGGTCCGGAGGTCATCGATTCGGGTGGCGCACGCCTGGTGCTGGATGCGCTCTCGGAACATTACGACGTCATAGCGATGCTTGGTGGAACGATGGGGCGCACTGCTGTTCTCGATCATTTTCTTGAGGATCGGATCGATATCAGTAAAAGAATGGGTCCCAGCGAGACTGTCAATTTCCTGTCGTGGACAGATGCGGTTATACTACTTAATCGCGGGAAATCCATCGAGAGCGGGATCGCATTTGGCAGAATCGTTCTGTCGAGATCGAAGCGTATACCCATCGTCCAGATCGAACATCCGACGGAGAACGGCGTGGTCATACCATGGAATGATGCTCTGGCATGGGCGGAATCGATTGCTGACATACTGAATCTCCAGATCAAACCGGCTCCGCCAGCACAGGACATCCGGGTGGTGCGTACCGAGAATGGGTTGACACACAGACGAATCCATGATGTGCTGCCAGGCGAAAACATCAGGGTCGGTGGGATCGTGGTTGGGACAGCCATATCAGATGATGTCGAGATCATTGTAGACGATGGCAGGATCGTGGATATCACTGGAGTACGAGTAAAGGAACACGGCATCGAAAAACTTGGAAAAATTAATATAGAAAAAGCGATAATCAGAACTGGCTCGATCAGGCGGACAAACCATGCGCCGAGAATCGGTATTACTGATCGGCAGGTTGGCTCCCCTCTGCGTGCTGTGTTGATCGATCACAATGCTGAATCCTCATTCGAACTTACATCTGATGCCGATCTGGCAGTCACCGTAGGGGATGACACAACAGCCATCGCTGGTGATATCCTCTATCGACTCGGCATCCCGGTAATCGGGATCACGGACATGGATCTCGATTACGTACTGTGTGATGCAAACATCCTTCCGGGATCCATAATATTGCGGGTTGAACCCGGGTATGACGATATCGTTGGTAATATGGTGCATGATATGGTATTTGGTGGGAAGAATCATACAGTGGCGCAATCGATTGAATCGATCAGGGAGCAGGTGGTTGGGATAGCTAAGGAAAAACTGGTTGAGGTTCTGTCGTACTGATTATAGTCATTCCGATAACTGGAAATCGCATGGCATGGAACCATTGATCACATTT
>JAYEGV010000025.1:0-2166 GCA_034659235.1 Methanobacteriota archaeon | reverse complement strand
TCGATTGAATCGATCAGGGAGCAGGTGGTTGGGATAGCTAAGGAAAAACTGGTTGAGGTTCTGTCGTACTGATTATAGTCATTCCGATAACTGGAAATCGCATGGCATGGAACCATTGATCACATTTATACGTTATAAGTTTCTAATTATACTGTGATAACATGAAATGCGAGATCACAGGGGATAACCTCCAGATCGTTACTATCCATCTGGAAGAAGGCGAGATGGTGTACGCAGAAGCTGGCGCAATGAATCATATAAGTGCGAACATGCACATGGAGGCAAAGATGAAAGGCGGGCTGCTTGGTGGTATCAAACGGAAATTCAGCGGAGAATCCCTCTTTCTAACTGAATTCACAACTACTGGCAGCAGCGGATATGCAGCGTTCGCAGGAAATGTGCCAGGCAGGATCAAGCCGATCGAACTGCACGGAACCGAGTTTCTTGCACAGAAGGATGCATTCCTGTGCGCAGAAAGCAGCGTGAATATGGATATCGCATTCACAAAAAAACTCGGAGCAGGGTTCTTTGGGGGAGAGGGATTTATTCTTGAGCGATTCAGTGGAGATGGCACCGTGTTCATACACGCGTGTGGAGACTTCGTTGAGATGGATCTTGCGGAAGGTGAGACCGTGAAGGTTGACACCGGCTCGGTGGTCGGATTCGATGCCACGGTTGGATATGATATCACGCGTGCTGGCGGTATCAAGACATCGCTCTTTGGAGGAGAAGGGCTATTTCTGACAACGCTTACCGGTCCGGGTCATATCATCATGCAGTCGATGAATATCGCGAACCTTGCATCTGCGCTGCGTCCGTTCATGCCAGTGAGTACGTCAGGCAGATCATCAGGTTCAGGTGGTCTGGGCGGGCTGATCGGAGATTGAGCACAGCATCAGGGAAAATATGATCAAAGGAAAAAATATTCTGGTGACAGGTGGTGCTGGTTTCATTGGCAGCCACCTTGTGGATCGACTGATCAACGAATGCACGGTAACGGCGTATGACAATCTCAGTACAGGAAAGGAAGAAAATCTTCCGGAGAATGCACTATTTGTAAAAGGCAGTCTCGAAGATTCTGATCTGGTCAAAAAAATCATTGATGATGCGGATATCGATGTGATCTTTCACATCGGCGCGAATGCATCGGTACCGCATTCCGTAGATAATCCGAGATATGATTTTGAAGCGAACGCACTTGGAACCTTCAATATCCTGGAGTCGTGTCTGGACCTAAATGTGGAGAAGGTGGTATATGCATCCACTGCAGCGGTTTACGGCGAGCCTGTTTACACACCGATCGATGAGAATCATCCGCTGCATCCGATCTCACCTTATGGTGCCTCGAAACTCGCGGGCGAACGATATGGATTTGCGTTCAAGGAGACCTACGGGATCGATTTTGCAGCGATACGCATCTTCAATACTTATGGACCGAGACAGCCGAGATATGTGATGTATGATTTCATACACAAACTGAGAAGGAATCCAAAGCTTCTCGAGGTTCTCGGCACAGGCGAGCAGATCAGGGATTACTGTTATGTCTCTGATATGGCGGATGCATTTGTGCTGGTTGCCGAGCAAGGGAGCGGAGTATACAATGCTGCCGGTGGAAGTCCGACATCGATTAAGCATCTTGCGGAGTTGATGGTCGCAATCATCTCGCCGGAAGCAGAGATACGGTACGGCGGTAAGACCTGGGCTGGCGATGTGAATACGCTGTATGCGGATATCACGCGGATCAGGGAACTGGGCTTTAATCCGAAGGTCGGGTTCGAGGAAGGCGTCAGGAAGATGATTACGTGGTTTGAGAAGATGTGATTTATCATAACTTCTGCCCACAGAGTGAAGTATCAACCCAAGACTGTGAGGCGAAAAATATGAGAACGCTCCAAGAACAGTACGTCGTAGATGGGAAAGGACAAAAAAACAGCAGTGATTCTCTCGATTGAGGACTATGATGAACTTTTAGAAGACCTCCATGACCTATCGATCATCGCCGAAGGTCGAGATGAGCCCACAATAACATTTGAAGATCTTAACTTGACTTTGTTACATTACAAACATCCCCTTTCCCAGCCCCCACGCCAACCTCATTTCATCTTCGATAATGACACTCTTCCGATTGCATCGCATCCATAACCAACCTTTCATGGAATAACATCG
>JAYEGV010000024.1:0-3019 GCA_034659235.1 Methanobacteriota archaeon | reverse complement strand
AAAAAACTTGAAGTGTCACCCAACGGAAAGGCTAAAAACAGATCAACTTCTCAAAGGTGAGTTGTTACCTATCTTCTTCTTCGCTGATGAACGAACCAACTACCGATGCGCAAAATAGGCGACAGTTCTTTGATTTTCCGTATCGACGCTATCGATGCGTACAAATCCAAATCTTTCGAATTGAACGATATTTCCCAATTCAGAGGCAATACCTGTCTCGCCGACACCCTTATATGTCAGATCAGGCGCACGTACCACAACCTCGATGTGATCATCCGAAACCCAGTGGATGATCGGGTATCTGGGTTTGTCATCGACAGCGCACCAATCATGAGCGGTGCCGATGCGTCTTGCTATCAGTGGTTCGGTATTCACAATCTCAATATCGTATAAATTCTTGAGCCTGCGTCTATCGCCTGTTTCAAGATCGCTGACATCCTGTCTGCACACGAAAATAGTGGAGCCAGCAGGAATCTCCCGCACATCGTTCCGATCAGGATGGCGCAACGGTTTCGCAACCATCTCCACCGCATCCTCAATCGACACTGCAACCGGTTCCCAGACAAAGAAGTATCGATTCGCTATCGGATCGATGATCTTACGATTGATGGCATACAGATTTTCAAGACTGATGCTGATGTCGGTTTCAGCAATACCGAGATCGATCATGAACTTCCTGATCGCTTGCGCTGTGATGCCGCGCCTCCTGAATGCAAGAAGTGTCGGAACGCCTGGATCGTCCCATCCTGTGTATCTCCCATCCCGAATCGCCTCAGCAATCAGGCTCGTGCTGAATCTTCCGAACTCATGGATCTTCATCCTGCCCCAGTGCAGGGTTTGCGGGTACTGCCAGTTCAGATAATCGTAGATGTACCGCTGTCTGCGTTCGCTGTCGATTAAGTCCTTGCCGCGTATGATATGGGTGATTCCGAGAAGATGATCCTGTATCGCTGATTCAAAATCAAGCATGGGCCATACCCTGAATCGGTCCCCGATTAAAGGGCGCGGGTGTGGGGTTTCAACGATCCTGAATGCCACCCAGTCACGCAGTGCAGGATCCCTGTGCTTGATCTCGGTTTTGATGCGCAGTACCGCCTCACCCTCTCTGTATCTTCCATCAAGCATGCGCTCCCATTCTTCGAGATTCGCATCGATCCCGGAATCTCGATGAGGACAGGCTTTTCCTGCATCCCTGTATTGCTTGAATTCGCCTCTCTGACAGAAGCAAACGTAAGCCTTGTTCAAAAGAATGAGTTTCTTCGCATATTCGTAATATTTTAGGAGATGATCGCTTGCGTACACCACCTGATCAGGAACAGCATCGAGATACTCGCAATCCTCAAGATACCATGAATAAGCCTCAAGCATCGGCGGCTTTGTCTTCGGATCGGTGTCATCAAACCTGAGTATGAACTCGCCATGATACCTGCGTGCATACTCCGCATTCGCAACAATGCCACGCACGCTTCCGAGAGTGGCTGGTCCATTCGGATTCGGTGCAAAACGCAGCACAACCCTGTGATCGATCTTAAGATCAGGAAGTCCGGTGCTTGGTTCTTTTCGCTCGTGTAGCTCCTCGATCAGATCCGGTGCAATCTCCAGAAGCCTCCGCTCCCATGATTCAGGATTGCCTTTTAATCCGGATAAAACTTCACCCACAAGAGATGCGACCTCTTTTGCATTCTTTCTCAGATCAGGGTGCTCTCCAAGCACCTTGCCAAGTACCGCACCAGTCTGGGGGGCTTTTTTATACTTTACAGCATTTTGAAGCGCATATTTTTCGATTAATTCTCTTATTTCATCAATTTCCATCAAATAGCCCGACCCGGATTCGAACCGAGGTACTGGGATCCAGAGTCCCAGATGATTGACCGCTACATCATCGGGCTGCGATTCAATATGAGGAGGTGAGCGATATAAATTCTTTGGTTCGACTACTGATAAATCCTGAACCGCAGCAGCGCAGCGACCCCGCCAAGCGCGCTCAATCGCTGCCCTGGCTCGAACTCAGAACTGAAGATGACAACCCTGCCCTGTGTATGCTCGACCTGCCGCAACAGAGCATCTGCGTCGATATCAGATTCTGCCTTCGCCTCCCGGAAGTCTCGCAGCGTCTCATCAACGATCAAGAGTGTCTCGATTGCACCGAGATCGAGTGCGTTTTTCACCGCGTCCCATCCGTAAGCGCATTTACCATCGATGGCGATCTCACGCATCAGCGATTCCATCAGTTCGGTTTCCCTCCCGATCCTTGATTCATGCACGATTCGATCAACAGCACCACGCCGCAGCACCTCAAGAAATCCGGGCATACCTGTGGATACGGTATCCTCCAGTGCTGCACGTGCGGCAATCTCTGGCTTTGAGGATCGCAGATACTCCATAAAATCTTCTTTTATGAATCCCGGTCCGGCAATGATGATCGCATGTTGATTCTCCTGTTTCATCTGATCGAGCGCAGATGCTACCGAAAAAAAGAATTCATGCGTGAAATCACCCCTCTCTTTTCCTGATGGCTGGGTGATCTGGGCTACCAGATCCACCCCGAACTGGCGTACAAGTCCGATACATGCTTCTCCTGATTCGATTGTGACGATCGTTACGCGTGGGCGCTCCGATACAGCTACTGCATCCTCGATCCGTTCGAGTTGATCGGATTTCCAGTCCTTTGTGATGCTGAGCATCGATCCGGTCTCGATATTGATGGTATGATGCTCACCGACATCGATTCCTTCCCGAATGATACCGTGTACCCTGAGTCGATTCGAGAAACGATGAAACTCGATGCCTGTAACCTCGATTGTGAGGCGAACCGACTTTTTCTCTGCTGCTTCCGGACGTATCTTGTCAGTTGCTCCTTCGATTCTCCGTTTTGTGAATGCTTTTATGAGATCTCCATTCTCGATGATGTATTTCAGATGCCACAGATCATCGAGCGATTCCGGAACAAGTTCGATTACGCCGTGCTGTTTCTTTAGCTTTCGTTGTCTGATCTTCATGGGTGGCTTATGGTTTTATG
>JAYEGV010000023.1:0-3032 GCA_034659235.1 Methanobacteriota archaeon | reverse complement strand
CAGAGGGGACTGGAGCGATGCAGAATTGAGGAATCCTCCGGTACAGATCGTACCTGTGAAATGTGTCGATGGGCATGCTGTTGTCCGCATCGATCTGCCGCCTGCTGGGATGGCGATTATTGCGTGAGGTTGTGGCAGATAACGTTATCTGAAGTCCAGCTTTGCTGTATTTGGGCGGAGCATAGCGAAGCCAGATACGCTCTGTTATCTGCCGTTACACACCTTTCAGGTGTCAGGGTATTTCTGAATATTATTTCCCCGCCGCTTTTTCAAGAATGTCAGCAACATCAGCAGGGTTTTTTGATACCGCCCATCGCCACTCACCAAAACCACCGTGTTCGTTGACCGCGGTTACCCACTCGTTCAAAGATTTTAGTTTTGTTTTATCCCGCCCCGTTTCCTGCCCCTTTGTTTCGAGAATGAAAAACTCGCCTGTTCTTAGCCGAATGATAAAATCCGGTCGGTATTTTCGGACCACGCCTTTGAATATGTACAGTATCTCAAACCCAAGATGGTCGTTCTTCACCCACGCATCAACATCTGGATTGCGATCAAGTTCGAACGCCTCACTGGCTTCCCATGTACTATCAAATACGCAGTGGCTGATATGGGATCGTCTGGTATGTTCACATGGTTTACCTGTATACCATGTTCTCATATCCCCGGTTGAACGAATTGGATTGTCGCTATCAAAGACCGGCACGATGGATTCTGTGTTCTCAAAACGGATCGCTTCCCAGATATGCTGTACCACCCTGGTTCGATTGAGTGTGATCAGGATGCGTCGTTTTACACCATCATCTGAGAACGTGGGTGGGGTGATTTTAATCTTTCCAGAGAAAATAAATTCATCCACCAGTCCAACCAGTTGAGCCAGCAAAACTTCCTTATTGCCCCTCCAATTAGGTTTCATCTGATCGAAGACCTCTCTTGCAGTTTCAAAGATGATCTTCTGCATCCGGGTCCTGCCCAGAGGTTCGAGATCGATCTCAGAAATTTTCGTAACGTCCGGCTTTCCTTCGATGGTTGGAGCCATATCTGCCAGTGTTGCAGTCTCATACGCATCCAGTTCCAATGGTTCTACTTTATCCATCTCCAGTTCCAATCGTGGATGATAGGCGTGATCGATGCGGATGATGTTGGGCCACTGTATCCCATATTGCTGTTTTTCGGTGACCGGCTCTATTCTTGTCTTCGGAGTCGGTGGGGGTGGTGGAGGACCATCATGTGACTCATGGGGCAGGAATGTGAATGGCACGCCAAATATATTCACATACTCGGCATCGAATAACCCGGTATCCGGATTAACTTCGTAAGATGTTCTTCTCAACCCTCTTCCAACAACCTGTTCGCACAACAACTGGCTGGAAAAAGCACGGAGCCCCATGATGTGTGTAACGGTCTTCGCATCCCAGCCTTCAGAGAGCATGCCAACAGAGATCACCTTTTGAATCTGTTCACCTGGGCGCCCTATCTGACCAACCGTATCAACGGTTTTACGAAGAAGTTCCGCAAGTTCTTTTTTGGAGAGTTTTCTGGTCGCCGCGTCTTCCGGTTTTGTATCTTCAGAGCCACCACTACCAGTTTCTTCTGATTCTGCCTTTTCGAGAACTTTTGAATCGATATGGAGGATCCGCTCCGGATCACAAAGTTCCTCGATACTGATCTGTTTATGTTCAAACGCGTATTTGACCCGTGCCGCTGTTTCCACTCGATTGGCAACGGTGATCATCACAGGCGGGGTTTTGAATCCTGCTTTTCTCCATGCTTCTACCGTTTTCAACCAATCCATTCCTAACAGGTAATAACCATTGATTACCAGATCGGGGAGGGTTTCATACTCTTCCGCCTTTCTGTTGAGGTCGTCTTTGACCTCGGGATCATTGTAGATATGATAAAATCGTGATTTGTAGTCTTTGGTCAATTTGCCATCGTCGCGAATGACTACCCGGGGCGTCTTGACGAGACCTGATTCGATGGCATCGTTGAGTCCGAAATCGCTTATGATCCATTCGAACAATGCCTCTTTCGATGTCGTCTTCCCGGATGGAACATACGGGGTCGCTGAAAAATCGTAGCAGGCGAGGATGCTGCGAGTCTCATGGATTCTGTCCAGCCCGCCAATCCATTTTGTTGCCTGCTCAATATCGTCCTTCGTAACTCCTCTGACCTTTGATTCCGCGGGTATACGCCATGCATGGTGCGCCTCATCATTGATCACAACAATATTCCGAGCGTTTGCCATATCGCCCAGCACTTCACGGACGTAAGCCTCATTGCTCTTTGCGCCTCGTTTATCAACCCCCTTCTTCTTTGCGATCCGCTCTTCGGTCTCCCAGTTCAAAGCGTGCCAGTTGCGGATGAGAACCTTGCCCTGCCTGAGTTTCTCCGAGAGACCCGGCGGAACAATATCAAATTCATCGTAATAATTTCCAGGCGATGACGGAACCAGCACCTGAAGACGGCTCTTCACCGTAAGCCCGGGAGCCACCACGAAGATATGTCTGGAGAACCTTGTATCCTGTGGATAGGTTGCCTTGTTTAACACCTGCCATGCGATTAACATCGCCATGACCACAGTCTTACCTGTTCCTGTCGCCATCTTGGAGCACAACCGTTTGAAGAGTCCTCCGTCAGAAGCGATCTCCACGCCCACTTTCTCTGCATCCGGCGCTTCAATGAGCCAGATCAGTGTTTCGATTGCTTCCAGTTGACAGAAGAAGAAACGGTTGTGCTCCCGCTCCTCGTGATTGCGCCAGTGATCAAGCAGCCGTCTGGTGATTCCGGTGGCGCCCGGGTATCCTGCATTCTGCCATTGCATAACACGCGGGCGAATTTGATTGACCAGTGGTATCTCAATAAAGATACCGGGATCATCGAACGCTTTTGATTCAGGAGAAGCGATCACATATCCTGCCGGTCGCCTGCCCGATTTGAGGGTGAACGAGCGTGTCTCGCGGTCATAGCTCCAGTATTTCTCTGGCTCTTTGTAAGGGGAATTGATGATCAGTTGGTCGATTGTGGATTTCATA
>JAYEGV010000022.1:0-3077 GCA_034659235.1 Methanobacteriota archaeon | reverse complement strand
GCTGATACGGGTCGCAAAGATATGTTGATGCACCTGCCGCTGGTTTGGGCTTTTGGCGCATTTTGATTTTATCATCGCTTTTGCATGGGCGAATGGTCATGCGCCGGAAACGTACGGAACTGGCAGGGAACTGCCGGATGAAGAACAGACAAAGGAGGTCTTGATATGACAGCAACAGAAAGAACAGCGCCGATGAAGGGCGAAATACAGGGCAGCCGTAGGCGAGCCCTGGCAGATATACGGATAAACATGAAAGGAGGGACATAACATGAAAGAAACAGCAAATAGGTATGCAATCGCTCTCTTGAGCGTGATGATGGTGTGCCTGCTGGCGGTGCCGGCAATGGCAGGCAACCTGGATGAGCTAGAAACCAGGTGCTGGGACAATTGCCTTAATGGCACAATTACCAACGGCACAGTAATAGTTCTGTGCAATATGACCGGTCTTCCTACGATAGGTAACTGGACGTTTACGCTGCCCGAGGGCGAGGTGGAAATTGCATACATGCACTGGCACAGGTGGGGTGCATGTCATGGCACCGATATAACGGCGGAATTCTGGAATGGCACCGGTGCGTACGAGAGTATAGGCTTCGACTACCCGGATGAGGATCCCGTTGTTTATGAGGATCATGGAGTATGGTTTACTGATTATAGTCCACGTAACGGGAATCATCACTATTACTGGAAAGTGAATGCATCGGCGGGCACTAATACGTTTAATGCAACCGGCTGCTACGAGACTGATGGTGAGCACTGTGATGCCAGATGGTTCATTGCAGTCATTAATAATACCGACGAAGGTAATAGAACCCATGATGGACACTGGTGGCATAATACCGGGTATAAGAAGACAGACTCTTCTTCAATCGAGCAAGAGACATGGTACTATAACGCGAGCACCAACCCGATAAGCACTGCTGCAAATTATACGTTATGGACAGCACAAACGCACTACGGTTCCTCGACCCCATCCATAGAGTTCAACGGTCAAGAGGTTGGTACTGTCTGCTCAGCTTGCGATGGTCATGGTGATGGTCAGTACGCTGATTATTCACTGTGTAAGTTCAATGTGCTTAGCACGCGTATAGACGCTGACGGCGACCAGAAGGGGGAATGGAAGTATGATGGCGATGCTTACTACGTTAACTTCGGAACTCTGGCAGAGAAGATTTCGTCACAAGCGCAGCCAGATCTCGTGGTCGAGGACATCATATTTCCAGAGGTGATGAACTCGAGCGCCAGCTACACGATAAAAGCAAGAATAAAGAATCAGGGTGATGCAGGGACGGGAAATATGTTCAACGTGAGTTTAAACGTTGATACCCACAGTGATAAGGTGACAGACGTTGGACCACTGGGAGCAGGTGCGAGCACAACCGTAAGCTTCACGAGTGTGAACCTTGAGGATGGGTGCCACGAGTTCACGGTGACTGCAGACTGTGACAGCAATGTGAGCGAATCAAACGAGATCAATAATGCAACATCAGAATGGTACCAGGTGGGCAATGTCATTGTAGTGCACAACAACAGCGACCTCATAAGTGAGGCAGATAGAAACGTGAGCGGTACCTACTACATAGAAAATCGGACGATAACGAATTGCGCGGGCTGCGGTATCACCATAGAGAACACGACTCTGCCGTTTGTTATCCAGAACTGCACAGTACATGACTGCGCCTGTAAGGGTTCGACAGGGGACTCCGCCGGGATATGCCTGGACAACGTCACGAGCGGAACGATAGGAGACCCCAGCGACACGAATACGATAGAGAACAATACAGATGCAGGCATAAGGGTCAAGAATTCCACCTACGTGGACATAACGGATAACAAGATACAGAACAACACCGTGTATGGCATATATGCGTATCCAAGAGAACTGCCTGTTACATCAGAAACTTGTGATGATTGTAATTACATCAACGTAACGAACAATACAATCACAAAGAACGATGAGGCTATCGACCTGATAGCGCACAACTGCACGGTGAAGAACAACACCATAAGGAACAACACAGCGTATGGGATATACCTCTACGGGAACAACAGCGACATAACTGATGGCAACAACATACGGAACAACACTGACTACGGCGTGAAGCTGTACAACAGCTATAACAACGATATCCACTGCAACACCCTTGCCGACAACAATGCCGGCAGCCCGGGACACCAAGCATGGGATAACGGGGATAACGACTGGAACTCAACTGACGCAGGTGAGAACTACACAGGAAACCGCTGGAAGGACTGGGATGATAACAGCGGATACCCGTGTAATTATACCATAGACGGCGGCAGTAATGTGGATAAGCGACCGAAAGGATTCTACGACTTCCTTACCGGAGCGGGAGAGGATAAGTGGGCGTTCAAAGACGAAATCGGTGCTAATCCGCCTGATGGCAATGGCGTGCCAGACGGGGAGTTTTCATCGAGCAACCCGGACGAGTATGCTAGGATCGAAGCGGATGATGATACCAACTACCAGAGCGATGAAACGGGAGCTACTGGAAATTACGCAGCACATCGGTTCAACTTCAGCATTAGCGAGGATCCGGATGACATCAGCGAGATCAACGTTACTTGGAACGGTAAAGGATATCATGACTCCAATCCCGACAGCACCTATGATGGTGCATACCTCTACATCTGGAACGGCACCGGATACGAAGAACTGGCTAACAACAGTGGTGATGGCGACTGGGTGTACCTGACCGGAGTAAATGCAACGGCTGCCAGTAACTACGTCAATGGGGGCAATGTGACGGTTCTAGTAGTGCAGAAGAGCCCACAGACACGTAGTAAATACTCGCACATCGAGACGGATTATGTTAGACTGGTGGTGACAGCATGAAACATAATCCCTTTTCCTTTTTTAGGAGGTACATAACATGAAAGCGATATATGCGATCGGTATAATCGCGCTGATAAGTGCAATGATGGTAACGCCAGCAGCAGCAACGACATGGTATGTCCACGATGGCGAGTCTATATACGACTACACCGGATACTCCGGAGCACATTGGGGTGAGGTATCTCCAGGAGACACCATCTTTGTGTACAATGGGTCATAC
>JAYEGV010000021.1:0-3088 GCA_034659235.1 Methanobacteriota archaeon | reverse complement strand
GCCAAAGAGATACTGTGTTAGATGCGATCCAGCCGCTGACCGTGAGCGGACATGGCTTCTCGTCTGTTTCGGTTGAGTTACTGGTCTTATGATTGGCGAAAGCAAAAAAAAGAAGCGGAGCGGGCGGGCTGCCGCAGCGAAGCGTGGTCCGGCCGACGGGCGCTTTCCCGTCCCCATCGTCCGGCGGCGGCGTGCTCTCGCGTTCGGCGCAGATGCCGCCGCGTCTTCCGGTGCTCGTTGTCCGTCTCGGCATGCCCGCGATTGTCCGCTATTCTTTCCGATTCTAATCAACCGCAGATGAACGCAGATAAACGCAGATGCCGGTTAATTCATGATTGGCTGAAGCGAAGAAAAAAAGCGGAGCGGTCGGGTTTCGTGCTGCCGCTTGCTCTTCATCCTACTCCGATCCGCGGACAACACTCGCTCAGACAACATTCCGCACATCTCGGATTGCTTGGTCTGCACCAGTCAACACCTATCTCCCACACCACCTCATCAAAGATGCCAGGATACGCGGGGTTCAACTCTCTGGCACGGTAAACCAGTTCATCAGTACCGGCTCCCTCGTCTACCAAGCCCAAACGTGTAAAAACTCTTCTCACCTGAACATCAGGGGAGATGTCGATGCATGTCTTATCAGCAAGGGGCACTTTGAACACTTTTACCAGAACATTGGCTGCCATTGTGGCAATCTTCGGACCAACGCCCCTGAACTGTAGAAAGCGACGTATCACAGTCGCACTCATCGGAGAGTCCGCCCAGATATTTGCTGCGTTACCCTGATATTTCCGGTGTATGTCATGGATGGCATGGTAGAAATTGTCAGCCATGCGATTCGGGAATCGATGCAAACTCTCCTGCACAAAGAAATTCCGTATCCAGTTCTGATCCAGTTTTAGCAGTCTTTCAAATTCAAACCCGCCCAGTTCACAACCGAACCGGTACGGGATGATCCATGCCTTGTCTGCTCTGATCTGCCGGTCCATCACACATCCCAGGACAAATGCGTGTGGATGCCCTGTGATATCGTCGAGCAGGTCATCTGCACCGGTGTTTCCTGTGAATCCGACTTTCTCGCGGGGTCTGATGAGATGATTATTGCCCAGTTTCATGAGGATGTCGATGATCTGTTTCTCGCACTGGTCTGTGAGTGTTTTTTTGTTCGTGATATCGTCTCCTGATCTCATTTGAGTCTGTTAATTCTCCAGAGATGATCTCTTCGATAATTTCTGAATTTTTATCTTTTTCTTCAACAACATCCATAAGTATATCTAGTGTGGGTTTGGTACGATAGGCATAATACACTAACACTGCAAATGCCACACAAAAAAGCAGCAACAAAATCGATCGCATAGAACGTCCGAAACTTTCAAAATCGGTTGCTGCGTATGCCGATAGTATGATCGAGACCGCCGCCAGAGCCATCGAGCATGCTGCCAGCAGCATCGCGACTGCTATATGTTTATATCCGAATTTAGCTTGAGATTCAGCAGCCAGCAGAGCGATCCACTCGCCGACCGTGAGCGGACATGGCTTGTCGTCTGGTTCGGTTGAGTTGCCGATCATGGGTTTGGTGAAGCAAAAAAGAAGCGGAGCGGGCGAACTGCCGCTGTGAGCGTGGACCGGCGGGCGGTCGGGTTTCGCGGTTCCGCCGCCTGCCGCCCGCCCGCGGGCTCGTGGATCATGATTCTCGTTCTCCTGCTGGAGGCTTTTGCAGGATCGCCCCCTCCTTGAATGCCGTCCATGCGTGCACGTGTACGCGATAATGTGCAAGCATGATGAAAAGGAATATTAAACATATAAATAAAAGTATTAGTAAACCCACATAAACTGGGATAGATACCATTTCATGAGCAAACGATGCAATAACAGTCATAGCGACAACATCAAACCCGATCAGCGGGGCAATCTCATTCAACAATATCTTAGCCCGCTCTCTTCGATTCTTGCAGACATTGATAAACTTTCCTGCCTCACTTTCATCGAGGGTATCAAATTGAATGTTCTCTTTAACCGCTTTAAAATTGCCAATAAAACTGTACTTTGCCAACTTAAGGAACTTAACTATCTTCCATCTTGTCTCTATCTGTTTTTCACAAATTTTGAGTAGCTCTTCTGCATTTGTGGGAGTTCCACGGTTTTCCCATCGTTTACGGATTTCATCGGGATCGGTCAACGTTCCAGACACTATGTCTCTGATAATTTCTGGATTTTCATCTTTTTTATCACTTATATTCATAGTAAGTATAAAATAACGTATTAATACTGCTCCAAATACCACCAAATAAGCAACACCAAAAATCAACTGCATGTAGTCCCCAGAACTCCCAAAACGTGTTGCTATGTATGTCATTCCTGCCACGTACCCTGAAAATACAATCGAGAATGCTGCCAGCAGCATTGTGACTGCCAGATACTTGAATCCGGATTTGACCTGCGATTCCGCAGCCAGCAGAGCGAGCCACTCGCCCCTCGTGAGCGGACATGGCTTGTCGTCTGTCTCGATTGAGTCGCCGGTCATGGGGTTGGTGAAGCAAAAAAAAGCGGAGCGGGCGAACTGCCCGCTGCGAGCGTCATCGGTCGGATCACACGAAAGTGTCGAGAACGACCTGGCTGGTGCTGTCTACAAATATTGCCGACACAACGACGTGATCGTTCTTACCCTGAGTTCCCGCGTCTACGAACGTGTATGTGGACCCAGTTGTATTGCCGATATAGACACCTCCAGGAGTACTAGCAGTATCATTAGTACCTGCTTGTGTCACATTCACGTATAAAACTTGATCAGCATCTGGTCCGCCATTGAAAGTCACAATGATGTCATAGCCGCTGGCACCGTTATATGTTTCAGATGCAGTTGCCGCCACAGTATACGTCTTCTTTATGCTGCCGCCCATCCCGAACACGAATGCTCCGATGACCGCAGCCAGTATCACGGTGATCGCTACCATCAGTATGACACCGATGACCGGCGATACCGCACTCTCTTCCTTCCTTATGTTTCTTTTCATTATACTAACCCCCTTTGGTTACTTCTTTCGTTCTTGTATGGTCTTCTCCAATCTCTCAGCCCACAGGTCCCCGCTGT
>JAYEGV010000020.1:0-3132 GCA_034659235.1 Methanobacteriota archaeon | reverse complement strand
TCCTTAAACCGCGCCAGAACCGCGTCCGCATGTGCCCTGAGCCCCTCTTCGCTTGCTATCGCAACAACCGTATCCCTGATCTGCGACAGTCCCTCTTTGCTGATGATCTGGATGCTCGATTTTTTTGTGAAATGGCTGACATTCAGACCGGAGAAGACCCGTGCATACCCGGCTGTGGGCAGTACGTGATTCGTTCCGGATGCATAATCTCCAGCCGAGACAGGAGCATAATCACCCACGAAGATCGAACCGGCATTGTAGATACTGTCCAGCACATCCAGTGGATCTCTGACCATGATCTCAAGGTGTTCCGGTGCAAACGTGTTTGAAAACCCTATACACTCATTAATCGAGTCGAAGATCAGGATTGCACCGTGTTCGAGCGATTGTTTGATGATCTCTGATCTGAGAGCATCTGCTGCATATTTATTGATCAGTTCGAATGCCTTATCAGCAACTGTCTGTGATGCTGTTGCAAGAACTGATACCGCATTCGGATCGTGCTCTGCCTGCGCTATCATGTCTGCGGCGATGAACTCAGGGTGCGCACTCTCATCCGCAATGATCAGAACCTCTGATGGTCCTGCCGGAAAGTCGATCATGGTTGGAACCTGCATCTTTGCTGAGGTTACATACACATTCCCTGGTCCGACGATCCGGTCAACCGCGGGAACCGTCTCTGTGCCATAAGCCATGGCAGCGATCGCCTGCGCGCCTCCGATGCAAAAGATCCGATCAGCGCCTGCAATCGATGCGGCAGCAAGCGTTAGCGGATGCACGGTTCCATCAGGCATCGGCGGGGTGCACATAATTACCTCGGGAACACCTGCGACCTTTGCCGGTATGATGGTCATCAGTGCTGTTGATGGATACGATGCCTGCCCGCCCGGGACATAAGCACCGATGCAATCGAGAGGTGTCGTCTTCTGTCCGAGAATGATGCCTGATGATCCTTCCCTGAGCCAGATATCCGGTTCGAGCTGGGATTCATGGAAGATTTTGATGTTTTCGGCTGCGGTTTCGAGATGCCACAGAATCAGAGAATCGACCTGCTCGAATGCTGCGGATACTGCATCGCTTTCTACCTCAACCGAGGGTGATTGGACGCTATCGAACTTTCTGGTGTATTCGATTAACGCGGCATCCCCTCTGGTCTTTACGTCCTGTAGAATGGCGGAAACGATCGGTTTCGCCCTCTCAATCTCAGCCTCCCGGTTCAGTAGGGTTCCTAGTTCGGTATCGGTCAGTTGGGTGTGGTGTTTTTTAAGCATGATTCATCGTACGCTATATCAAACTTCCTCAGATAAAGGGTGGGTGTTGCCAGCGCGCTGCGTTCAACAAACCACACCGAAAGGGATACATCATATAAATCCGACACATCACCATGAAGATCAGAGATGTTATGCGCGAACCAGTCATTACCTGCCAGATCAATGACACCATCCGAACGGTTGCATCATCGTTGAAACAGCATGACATAAGCGGCATGCCTGTCCTGGATGGCGATCAGCTGGCTGGCATAGTCACCGAGTCTGATGTATTGAAATTGCTTGAACTCCCTGAGCACCGCAGGAACCTGTGGCTTCCGAGCCCGCTCGAGATAATCGAGATACCGTTACGCGAACTGATCGGATGGGAGGGGGCAAAGAAGGCACTTGAGGATGTGGGAGAAAAACCGGTGCACACAATCATGACAAAGCACGTGCATGCGATCTCGCCGGATGATTCGATCGAAGATGCCAGTACAATGATGGTGAATCACCGGATCAACCGGCTGCCGGTAATCGAGAATGATAAATTAGTAGGCATCGTTACGCGGGGCGATATCATTCGTGGGCTGGCTGGCAGACAGATCATACAACATTAAATACATCCGGCTGTATGATCGTCCAGTCGATCTTCGTGCCCTTCTCATTATATAACGTCACACGCAGCGGCGTTTCAGGAAGTTCGGATGGCATAACCTCGATCTCGAGATACGCGGTATCTCCAATATTGAGATTTATGTCTTTTCTCGCCTTGCCAAAGAATAACCGTTTCTTTGATGACTTTCTCTGCACGGTTACGTTGTTCCATGTCCTGCCTTCTGCGATCGATATGATCTCGCATGGGATTTGTTTGGTTGTCTGGTTCATGAGTGCCATACTCTTCGTTCCCAATGATTTTAACGTTTTGATTGGTTTGAATCTGTCGAACGCGCGCGAACAGTGTATGTTGTAGAGCCACGAGATCAACACCACTGCTGGCGCAGATTGCGGTGGTCACTTTCACTGTGCTTATGGGGAATGGTTAAATCGTATGGATGCCGCAGATTTTGAATGTCAACAGGCGATGATCTGTCCGGAGTGGTGGTTATCTTTATATCACGTAACCAAGAATATCAAACATCAAATGACCAGAATCATTAATTCATCAGGTAAAAAGAAGACCGCGGTTGCCCGTGCAGTAATCAAGGAAGGCGGCGGGCGGGTACGCATCAACAAGAAACCGATTGAGATATGGGAACCGGAACTTGCCAGACTGAAGATGCAGGAGCCGCTCATGCTTGCTGGTGATGTTGCCAATGGTATCGATATCAATGTCAATATGCGTGGCGGCGGCATCATGGGACAGGCGGATGCTGCGAGAACAGCGATCGCACGCGGACTCCTGGCATGGACAAACGACCCATCACTCAAACAGACGTTCATCGATTATGATCATAATCTGCTGGTTAGTGATTCGAGGCACAAAGAGACAAAGAAGTTTGGCGGTCCTGGCGCCAGGGCGCGAAGACAGAAATCATACCGGTGATTTCTCATGATTCCTGTCCGTTGTTTTACCTGTGGAAAGGTCATATCCAGCGTATGGATGGAGTATAAGAAACGCATAGAGCTGGAAGACCCTGAGAAGGTTCTGGACGATCTTGGTGTCGAGCGGTACTGCTGCAGAAGAGTGCTACTCACCCATGTCGAACTGGTAGACGAGTTCTCGCCATATTATTGATCAGGGGGCCGTGAGGTAGCTTGGACGATCCTCCGGCGTTCGGGACGCCGGCACCTGCGTTCGAATCGCAGCGGCCCCATTTTTTGATACTTGCAACAATCATTATCACCGCTTGTAAATCTTATCGTGGTGGTTATAATCCTCTAT
>JAYEGV010000019.1:0-3139 GCA_034659235.1 Methanobacteriota archaeon | reverse complement strand
TGACGGAAACAGGAGATGGATGAAAAGGACGCCCGCAATGGCGGAGGGACTCACAGATCATGTATGGACATTAGGAGAATTGATGAGATTCAGGGTGCCTGTTCAATGACCGACGTACACGACCTGATTTTGAAGTAGAAGATAAATACTCTGTTAATAACGAGCAGCTATTATTCGCTTGGTCGGGAACTCCGGGAACATCTTTTGGTGCCCATATAGGGAACAGAGGAAAAGCAGTTCTTAATCAACATATTTTCAAAGTTGAAATCAATGAAAAACATCTAAACAAATCTTTTTTCATGCATCTGATAAATAACAATATCGGCGAGTATATTCGAAAATCCCATGGAACCGCGGGTTTGGCACACATCACTAAAAACAAATTTGAAAATTCGGTAGTAGCTATCCCCCCGCTCCCCGAACAGCACCGCATCGTCACCAAAATCGAGGAGCTTTTCACCCAACTGGACGCGGGCGTTGTGGCGCTCACAAACGCAAAAGCGCAACTCAAACACTACCGACAGTCTGTGCTCAAGTCTGCGTGCGAGGGCAGGCTCGTGCCCACCGAAGCCGAACTGGCACGGGATGAGGGGCGCGATTACGAGCCTGCGGATGTGCTGCTTGCACGCATCGGAAAGGAGCGCCGCGAGAAGTGGGATGCGGAGAAGAAACGCAAAGGCAGGAAGAGCGCAAAGTACAAGGAGCCTGCGGCGCCGGATGTCAGTGGCTTGCCGGAGCTGCCGGATGGGTGGTGCTGGGCGACTGTTGAACAACTTAACCCTGCTTCCCGCCCTTGTGCTTATGGTGTATTACAACCGGGAAATGATATTAAGGATGGTGTTTTTCTTGTCCGTGTTGGGGATATCAATAACGGGCGTATATCTGTTCAGGATATGAAGCGTATCAAGCCAGAGATAGCAGAGCAATACCCACGGACAAGACTTCAAGGCGGTGAAGTTCTCATCACACTCGTGGGGGCAATTGGGCGCACAGCCGTAGTCCCAGCAAGTCTAGCTGGAGCGAATACTGCGCGTGCAGTGGGAGTAATTTCACTCAATGGGAATGTGAAAGCTGAATGGGTCGAGATATGGTTCAGAAATCCACAAAAGATTCGAGAAATCACCTCCAAAGCTCATGAAGTTGCTCGAAAGACATTGAATCTTGAAGATGTCCGTGTTGCCACCGTTGCCTTACCCCCCTCCACGAGCAGTTCCGCATCGCCGCCGAAATCGAGTGCCGCCTCTCTGTCGCAGATGAGATCGAGAAAACCATCGACCAGAACCTCAAACAAGCGGAGCACCTGCGCCAGAGCATCCTGAAAAAATCCTTCGAGGGCAAGCTGGTGCCGCAGGATCCGGATGATGAACCTGCAAGCGTGCTGCTTGAGCGGATCAAAGAAGAAAAAGCAAAGCGTGACGCTAAAACAAAAACGAACAGGAAGAGAAAAACAAAGAAAAAAGCAAAGGAGTAATCATGCCAAACGAATCCGCAACCATCGTCCAGCGCCTCTGGAATTACTGCAATGTCTTACGGGATGACGGCTTGAGTTACGGCGACTATGTGGAGCAGCTTACTCACCTGTTGTTCCTGAAGATGGCTGATGAGCAGACAAAGCCGCCGTTTAACAAGCCCCAAACGATTCCCAGTGGCTACGACTGGCAGAGCCTCCTTGAAAGAGACGGAGATGATCTGGAAGTCCATTACCGCCATATTCTTGAGACTCTGGGCAAGGAGAAGGGTATGCTGGGAGTCATCTTCAGAAAATCGCAGAACAAGATTCAGGATCCTGCGAAACTCAAACGCCTGATCATGCTCACCAACGATGAAACATGGGTGGGTCTGGGTATCGATGTGAAGGGCGATATCTACGAAGGATTGCTGCAAAAGAACGCGGAGGATACGAAGAGCGGTGCAGGGCAGTATTTTACCCCGAGACCGCTTATCAGGGCGGTGGTGGACGCCATGTGCCCGGAGCCGGGGATGACGATCTGCGATCCTGCCTGCGGAACTGGCGGGTTTCTTCTGGTGGCGCACGATTACATAGCCAATCCAGAGCATTACCAACTGGATACGGATCAAAAAAAGTTTCTCAAGTCAGGTACCTTCAGAGGAACCGATATCGTAGATAATGTCGCGAGGTTGTGCGTGATGAACCTTTATCTTCATGGAATCGGCGGGGATGAAAGCCCTATCGTGGTCGGTGATTCCCTTGTCTCGGATCCGGGAGATCGCTTTGATATGGTGCTGACCAATCCGCCTTTTGGCAAGAAGAGCAGCATTACCATAGTAAACGGCGAGGGGAAGGCTGACAAAGAATCGCTGATTTATGAGCGTCCCGATTTCTGGGCGACCACTTCAAACAAGCAACTGAACTTCCTTCAGCATGTAAAGACGCTTCTGAAGATGAACGGAAAAGCCGCCATCATAGTTCCTGATAATGTGCTTTTTGAGGGCGGAGCAGGCGAGACTGTGAGGCGAAAGTTGCTTCACGAATGCGATGTTCACACGCTTCTGAGACTACCGACAGGTGTCTTTTACGCTCAGGGCGTGAAGGCAAACGTCCTCTTCTTCGACAGAAAACCAGCGAGCGAAAAACCATGGACAGAAAAACTATGGATATATGATCTAAGAACCAACAAGCACTTTACGCTCAAAACAAATCCTCTTCGGTATGAAGACCTTCAGGACTTTATCGAATGCTATAATTCGGAAGATCGTTTCAATAGGGATGATGCAGAGCGGTTTAAAGCGTTCACTTATGATGAATTGATTCAGCAGGATAAGGTCAGTCTTGATATATTCTGGCTGAAGGATGAAAGCCTCGAAGATTCTGAGAATCTTCCTGACCCGGATACGCTTGCTGTGGATATCGCAGAAAATCTCGAATCAGCTTTAGAACAGTTTCGCAGCATCCATGAGGATTTGGAGGGGAAATGATATTGGTGTGTGGAAGAGCTATGGAATGAATGTAACGATCGATCTCACCCCTCCACCCGCCCCCTGAGCTCTCTTGCATCTCGCTCGATCACAACATTCCCGAACACCTTCGCAATCATCTCGATCGCCTCAAGGTTGCGAGCAACATGATCAAGATATTCAAGAACATCCCCACCGTAAGCGTAAACTCCATAATCGCCGA